>JACRLA010000403.1 GCA_016215145.1 Chloroflexota bacterium | reverse complement strand
GTTGATCATCTTGTCGGTTGCCGGCAGTAGAGGCGCGTGTAAAGAAATGATGTCCGCTTCTCGCGCCATTTCTTCCAGCGCAACTTTTCTCACGCCGAGTTTTTCGGCTTCGGTTTCCGAGACGTAAGGATCGTAGAGCAAGATGATCGGTTCGAAAGGTTTGAGGAGTATGATGACATGACGCCCGACCTCGCTGGCACCAATGATGCCCACCTTGTTACGATGTAGTTCGCGTGAGGGCCAATAACGGCTGTCGCGCCAACCGCCGGAGCGTACGTGCTGCGCGAGCGGCAAAATGTTTTTAATGCCGACGATCATCAGACCCAGTGTGGTCTCTGCCACATCTTTGGCGAGCGCGGGTCGCGCAGAAAAAACCTTAATGCCCTTAGCCCAGAGCGCATCCGACACAACTTTTTTAACGCTGCCGCCCATATGCACCACTGCTTTGAGATTGGGGGCGGCAGTGATCACATCCTTATCCAATTGTGCAACTTCCCAACTAGTGATGCAGGCATCGGCATCTGCTAACAGTTGAATCAATTCGTTTTTTTTTGCAGGCTGCTGTCCGGTGTGGTGAATGGCTTCGGCAAAGGTTGACAGGTCTTGCATGGCGCGGGTGTTGATCATGCGCTCGTAATGTATTTGCCCAATGGTGATGACGACTTTAGGTTTTGTCATAATAGATCAGAAAGTTTCTCCAAAATAAAATTTGGTTTGACGCTTGACTTCTCTGCGGCTTGGCGGTTCGTCGCCCCAGTTAGCGTTAACGCTGTCGCCATTCCGGCGTTGATGCCCATCTGCACGTCGGTCTCTAAACGATCCCCGGTAATGAGGCACTGGTCAGGCGGCAGGTTGAGGATGTTTAAGATGGCTTCGATCATGTAACGCGATGGCTTGCCGACGACGGCTTCACATTTTTTGCCGGTGCAAGTTTCAATGGCGGCGATGAGTGATCCGGCGTCGGGTTCGCCGCCGTGGGGAGTGGGGCAGTAGACGTCGGCGTTGGTGGCGAAGAAGTGCGCGCCGCCGCGAATGAGATCAAAGGCGCGCTGTAGTTTGTGATAGGTGAAGGTGCGATCAAAGCTGACGATGACAGAGTCGGCATCCCCTTCGTCAGCCAGAATCAAGCTCGCCTCGCGGAGTTCGTTAATTAGCGGACGCTCTCCAATAATATAGTGACGAGCGAGAGCGTGATTCCGTTTTAAAAAATCTGCCATCACCATTGAAGAGTTGATGATGTCTTGAGGGGAAGTAGGTAGACCGAGACGAGTTAATTTTTGGGCGTAATCGAATCGGGTGTGAGCCGGGTTGTTGGAGAGGAAGACGGTGCGCGCGCGGCGTGAACGCAATTCGAGAATCGTCTCACGCGCGGTGGGCAAGAGCGCATCACCTAAATAGACAGTGCCGTCTAAATCGAAAATGTAAGCGTTGAAGGGCACGGTTGCATTAGCCTTTAACGGAGCCTTCAACCATTGCGGTAAAGAAGCTGCGCCGGAAAAACAGGAAAAGAATGATCACGGGTAAGGCGATCACTAAACTTACAGCGGCGACGCCTTGCAGGTTGATAAGATTTTGACCGAGGAAATCATAGAAGCCAAACATAAGAGGTTTGTTACTGTTTTTGGAAATAAGCAAATAGCCAGCGAGGAATTCATTCCAAACGCTGACGAAGGTAAGCATAAAAATTGCAATCATCGCCGGTCTGGTTAGCGGGATGATGATATAAAAAAGAGCTTCGAGTGGACTACAACCATCAATTAATGCGGCGTCCTCTAAATCACGCGGGATGGCATCGAAGAATCCTTTGGCGATCCATACGCTCAGTGGCAAAAAGAATCCAATGTAAACGATGATGATGAAGAAACGATCATCGTAAGGCAGCCCCAGTGTGCGCATGGTGATTCCCATTTGGTAGAGGGCGAGGAGATTAGTGAGTAACGGCACGCCCGTAATGGCGATGATGGCGGTGAGCAGTGCTTTGTGCCCGCGAAAACGATAGCGCGAAAAAGCGTAACCTGATGTGGCGGCGAGCAGCACAACGATGATGGAAGAGATGGTTGCATACAGCAGAGTATTGCCGCCATATACGGTGACCATGGGACCCGTTAAATCGAATCCGAGAGGCGAAGTAGACGATGGCTTAGGAACTAACACGCGCTCGTAACCTTCTAGCGACCAGCGGCAAGAACTTAAATCGAACGATTGAGTGGGCGTGTCACAAGGGAAGAGAACGGGCGGCGTGCGAATCACGTCCTCATAACTTTTGAAAGACACAATCACGGTCAATGCAATGGGAAGTAGATTCAAGATCGTGATCAGGATGAGGGCGCTGTAAATGAGCCAGCGACTTTTATTCCGCCAGAACGACGAGAAGATTCTTTTCATGATTGACTATCTCTTTCTTCAACTTTGGTGATGCCGAGTGTGCCCATAATGAGTATCCAGTTGACCACCGCCACCAGCAGTGCCAATGCCGCCGCCCGTCCAAATTGAATTCGTGACCAGCCAATTGAATAAAGCAAGTAGCTGATGATTTGGGTGGCTGTTCCCGGTCCACCATCGGTCAGACTCAAAACTAAACCGACTCCGTTGACACCATTTAAAATAGTATTGAAGATGGCGACAACTAAGGTGGGCAGGACAAGGGGAACGGTGATATGCCGGATAATTTGCCATCCATTCGCGCCGTCTATGCGGCTGCTCTCGATGACTTCTGCCGGAATCATTTGCATGGCAGAAAGGATGAGTAAGGTAGCAAACGGCAGCGCTCGCCAAGTGGAAGCAAGGATGAGTAAGATCATTGCCGCCGAAGGGGGAAAAGGGAAATCACTAAACCAAGGTCGTGGCGGCACGGCTGTCAGAACCGATAAGCCGTTCGGAGGAAACAGTGACGGGTTTATCAAGATGCCAGAAAAAACTCCGTAATCCGGGGCAACCAACAGGCGAAACATGAACCCGACGATGATCTGAGAAAGAACCCAAGGGATAAAAAGTAGTGTGATGAAAAAACCGGAGAAATGAATTTTTTGATTAAGCAAAAATGCGGTGAAGAAACCCCCGACCATCGTTAAAAGTATATGACCCACAAGGAAAACAATCGTTAGACCAATGCTTTCACCAAATTGCCCAAGATTAAACAAGCGTTCAAAATTTTTGAGACCGATAAATTCCCATCCTTCCGGTCCACGTTCTTGCATGCTTAGCCAAACCGTGTAAAAAGCAGGATAGACTTGCACGACGAGCAGAATCGTGACCGTTGGCAGAATTAACCAAAAGGGCAGAGAGTTGCGAAACCAGTTTTGTTTTTTCATAGCGTGAAGTTTTGAGACAAAGTCAGCCCAGCCTTTCAAGGATTCTACTAAGACTTAGCAAGATGACAAGGTGAGTAGAGACGTTGCAACGCAACGTCTCTACAAAATGTTATTCCCGATAACATCTGTTTCTTGTCACCCTGCTAAGATGTCAACGACAAAAGGTGGAGCGGGGAGCGCTACTTGACTTCAGCGTTATATTGATCTTCTGCCTTTTTCAGAGCTGCGACGATGTCTGCTTTCGGATCTTCTTTGATGAGTTTGTAGAGAACAGTCATGACTAACGGTTGGGCTACGGCAGGCTTTGTCAGTGTACCGAACCAAGGACGGCACGAGCTGGCGGCAACAACTTTAGCTGCCTGTTGGAAGTAAGGCGTTTGGAATTGCGAGTCGGCTAGAGCCGTCTTTAATGCTGGGAAGCCGCCAACAGCTTGCAAGACAAAATTGGGGTTCTGTTGAGGGGTCATGATCCAGTTGATATAGTTGCGGGCGCCCTCTAAGTTTTTTGCACCCGTGGGAATGATCAGACCGGAAGACGCAAGATTACAACCCGGTGTTTTGCCTGCGGGCGCCGAGAATGGCGCCAGATAAGCGTCGCCAGACGCGATAGCGTCAAGGAAATCATTTTGATTGCCCTTAGCGTATTTCTTGCCGTTAGGCGCGGTGAGTGTGTTCAGGAAGAGGTAGCCATTCATTCCGGTGGTGAAGGAGCCAGCCGTGCCACTCTTGAACGGTATTTCTTCTTGGAACTTCCCGGCAAAGGAAGCTTCGGTCACATACCCTTTGGCTACAACCTCGCGCATAAACTCAATGGCGGCGATGTTCTCAGGCGTGTTGAGCAACATTTTGCCTTTGCCATCATCGTAACGGCCGCCAAATGAAAACATGATCGTGGTCATGCCGCGCGTGATGCCATTGCCATCCAGATCAGTGGATCCGAAATAGGTGAGAGCAGAAACACCTTTCGCTTTCAAGGCAGCGGCTTGAGTCAAAAATTCAGCCGGTGTTTTTGGATACCCATTCGGAAAGTGATCCTTCCACACATAAACAACCTGTGGGCGCACAGAAACAGGGATGCAGTAGAGCTTGCCGTTGGTTGCTGTGCAGGCGGCGAGCGCACTACTATCCATATCTTTGAACCAGGATTGTGCCTTTGCCCAATCCGTTAAATCCTGGGCAGCTCCATTTGTGACGAAGGTGTTGATATCGAGTGAGATTTGGAAGAGATCAGGGACGTCACCCTTTGCTTGAACCGCCGCAATTAATTCCGGGTTCATTTTAGCCGCTTCCTTCTGGACATTCACCCAATTCCATTTGCCCGCAAACTCTTTATTAAAGGCTGGCATCGTATTACGCAGGTAAGTGTTACCTATGACGGAATCGCTTTTCGGATCCGTATTTTTCTCATCAAACTGCGTCCAGAAAACGATGTCCTTCGGTTTCGGCACATCCGTCGGTTTCGGGGCATCTGTCGGTTTTGGAACCGCGGTCGCCACTGCGGGAGCCGCTGTTGCAGGCGCACTGGTCGGCGCGGCGGTGGGCGTCGCACACGCTGCGACGAGCGCGCACACTAACGTAATCAGTAGTAAACGCTTTTTCATTTTTTCTTCTCCTTGGGTATGGGTATTAATTAATAAGCCGATCCATTTCACGATCCGATCTAATAGCATCCTGCGCGCAACCACCTCCTTCATGTGTGTCTTCCAAATCATTCACCGCCATCCACAACAATCACTTCAGCAGTGATGTAATCTCCATGTTTTTAATAACTGACTCCGCTGAAAAAACTCAAATCTCACCGCGAAGACGCCAAGCGCGCGAAGTTTTTCTTTATTTTCTTTGCGTTCTTTGCGCCTTTGCGGTTAATCGGGTGCTTTTTGCAGTTGACTCATAACTAGCCTGGTTCCAATTTGCGATGACC
>JACRLA010000046.1 GCA_016215145.1 Chloroflexota bacterium | reverse complement strand
GTGAGATCAGGTAACGTGATTCCCGTCAGTTCGGCGACGCGCAACCCGAGATGCAACAGCGACATGACGATGCACAGATCACGCCGCTTCCACAGACTGCGGCGGATACTCATCTGTAGAGACTGTTGCCACTCGCGCTCGATAACGCGCTGCAAAGCAAAGCGCTGTTTGCATTCTAACCAATGCGGAGCGAGACGAGTCTTGCTCAGCCCGTGAATGTTGGCACTTGGGTCGGATTCAATCAGATGCTTCTCGACTGCCCAACGGCAGTAAGTGCTGAGTCCTGCCAAGTGCCGATTCACCGTTGCCGGAGCGCGATGGAGTTCGCGCGAAAGGTGTTCGCGGTAATCACGTAAGTCGCTGGGCGTCAGTCCGCTTGGCGACAATACTTCGCCGTTCTCTTTTTCAAACCACGTCGCAAACAGTTTCAGGCTGCCCAAATAACTTTGTGTGGTGAGGTCGGCGTAATCGTGATGAGTCAACCATTGCTCAAATGAGTCAAAATCAGTTTGCATCGTCTTCGTTCACTGCTACTACTATTTCCCGCGCGTTATCAAACGGCAAACGAGAAAGTAGTAGCGCGCGCCTGCGCTAAATAATTTGTGGTATCCAAAAAATCCATAGCCTTTTTTGGAAGCCGCATTTTTGACGGTTTACTGCATAAGTCCATCAAAGGAGAGTTCATCTTCCTCGGGAGCGGCGGCTTTCACTGGCAATACGTCGGCTCCCGATTGCATCGCCCGCACCACATACCGCGCTCGCAAGCGATGCGGCGCGTTTTGCAAATAAGCGATCAGCAGATCGTCAATGCCGGGATACAAGCGGAGCTTGATCGCAAAAACTATCGCCTTCGTCTCGGCATGCGGGCGACCACGTTTGTGGGTTGCTGTCATGAATCTTTTCTCAAGTGCTTCAAGCCAAAACGATATAAACCGATGGCGGTGGACATCACCGGGTCTGGCGCGATATAGAGTCGTGACCCGAAGCGTCTCATCAGCGCATCTTGGAGGAGATAGGTGCCGCCGCCGGTGGCGATGACACGGGCGAACCGCCGGTACGATGTGCCCCACACTTTGCCGATATAGCCAAACACGCGTCGTTCCCACACCGGCAACAACTGGCTCAAGTCGAGTTGCTGTCGGCGCAACTGTTCGTCGAGTTCGGCGAGGGTATAACCCGTTTGTTGGCTGAGTTCGATCAGCATCTCTTGCACGCCGAGCGTGTCGCCGCCGGTCATGCGCTCGATCACTTGCCCTTGGCGGCAGCTCAGTAGATCGACGGTGGACATACCGAGATTGATGACGCCAACTTCTTTCTTGTAATCCTCGCGGCGTACAGGATGCGCCGAACCATCGGCGTTCAAAAAATATTCTAAGACTGCCCCAACGGGTTGCCCGGTCACTTCCACTTGTTCCACGCTTGTGCGTTGCGATTCATCTTCTATTTGCCACTCGTGCGCGGCGCGAAAGAAATCTTTGATGCGCTTGATCGTTTCCTTGCCAGACTCGCCGCTCATTGCTCCAAGCGGCAAGCCGATGAGAAGTGTCATTTGTTTCGGCACTTGACGATTGAAGAGCTGACTGAGCGTGGCATAAAACAAGGCTTGCAGTTCCGGTGTGCCCGTTAAACGCTCGAAGTCCAGGTTTTCTACTGCACGCCCAAAGTCGTGCGCGCCGACACCCACCAAGTATTCTCCTTGATGGGTCATGACTTTCGCTGGACGTTTACGATTACGCAATCCGCTGAGTCCATAGACTTTGGTAACGCCATTTGTGGCGACGACGGATGGCAGTAAGAGCTGTGCATTGTGCGTGCAGGCTTTGAAGGCGCGCGCGCCGGGATCGAGGGCAACTAGTACGGGGTTCTGTCAGAAGCGTATCGAGTTTGTGTGCATAGCTACCGGCGTAGTCTTTGCCGAAGAGTCGTTGGCATAATTGGCGTTTGCTGATGTCGGGTTTATCTAGCAAGATGCGTCGCGCCTCTGCTGCCAGTGAATTGGAATTTACGGCCTTTGCGGCGTGGGTGACTATGACGAATCAACCGGTGCTCCCGCCTGGGAATACGCTTTTGGACTTCAGCGAAAAGTTCTTTTGAAACAATCTCCGGATAAACGTTCTTGAAAACCTCGCCTTGAAATTTATATTCGCCAATGTAAACGGGGTTTCGGAATAGGTGTTCCCATGATCCTGATTTAGCAGGATAGAGTCCGGTTTCTTTGGCAATCACGGAATGTGGTGCGCCTTGCGCCTTCATTTCAAAAGCCTTCACGACTAGTGGTGCTATTTGAGGGTTGATAGTGGGTTTTCGCCCCATGCGTGGTGTGCCATCCTTTTGGATTGCAATCTGTTTTTCTTTGAATGTGTATCCTTTGCAAAGGGCGCCGCCAGGTAGGCAGTTACTTTCCACAATGAGGCGCAGTCCTCGTATTGTGTTTGCGCGTAGGTCAATAAGGAATTGCTCGTTTTTCCAATGGATAAGCGACTCAAAGATTGGCGACATTGAACCCGTGGGAATATTGTCCTTAATAGACAACACTTTCCAACCATTCACGCGTAGCTCGGCAAGGTGTAGTTGAGCGTGTATTTGATTGCGTGCGAATCTTGAGAATTCCCACACGATGAGTATTTCCGCTGAACGAGGTTTCTGCCTCGCCAAGTAAATCATTTGATCGAACCCCTCTCGATCTGTGGATTTTCCAGATGCCCAACGATCACGGAAAACGCGATCCACGATCCACCCCTTTTCCTTCGCTTGGCGTAATACTTCTGCTTCTTGGGATTCAAGTGTTTGGTTGTCGCCGGGTGAGTGACGCAGATAAACCCACACATGAGTGCGGGGTGGCATATTACGTGGATCTATTTCGTTGTTTGAATTGGCGGGGATAACTTTTGTTTTGGTGGTAGGCTTCGACATAGCACATCCCCTATAAAGCCACCAAAATGGGCGGAAAGTATGTTAAGTCGGATGTATGGCTATAAGTTTAGACCGGTGTTAGCGAATTAAAAGAAAAACCTTCAAGGTCTCAAAGACCTTGAAGGTTTTTTTGTTTAACAATCTCTTACTTCACCTCTATCGTCCCGCCGCTCACCAGAAGTTGCCAGCCGGTGTTGTTGGTCTCACACGCGCTGCGGCTGCCCAAAAAGCAGATGCCGAGATACACCGTGTAATTTCCGGCAGTGCCGATCTCGAAATGATCGGCCCAAGGAAGAACTTGATTGGGTCCGAGTGAACTGTCGCCCCAAGAAGGTTTCGATTTTACTCCGACGACCACAGGGCCCAAACCGTTATAGGCAACCGTATCCGTGGACGATGTATTTGTCACTTGAAAGTCAAACCAAATTTCACCGTTCACTCCAACCGATGTGCTGCGTAGGCGCATGAAATCACCGCGAATGCCTTTCACAGTGTTGGCAACAGGCGCGGCAGATGTTGCGGTGAAGATCGGTGTGAAAGTTGCCGGAACAGGCGTCGGCGGGATCGGTGTCGCCGTCGCTGGCGGCGCAGGCGTGTTCCGCACGGGGATGCCGCCGATGACTCCATTTTGAACCTCAACTAAACTTGTAGCGATCCACACAACGCGCGTCGGCGTATATTGCACCGCCACCCAACTGCCGTCCTGTGTGCGACCCACAATGGGATGTTCCTCATTCACAGCCATTGACCCCAGCACTTCATAATTGGTGCCGGGACCGCTTCGGAAGAATCCGGCAGTTTTAACTTTGATGGAAGGTCCGCTCGGTTGTGTGGACGTGGGTGGTTGCGGCTGAGTGGGTGCACTGGCTTGTGTGGGTTGTTGTGGTTGAGTCGCCGCGCCGCCTATTGTGGGGGCAGGTTGAGGTTGCGTCACGATCACGTTTTGAGTGGATTGGACGACAGTAGTCGGCGTGGTGGAGACGAAGCGATCTCGAATGGTGGTGCCGACGGCGTAGATCACCATAAACAAACCTGCCGCGCCGATGACGCTCAGCACGGCGATGCCGATATAGAATCCGGTTGAAGACGACGATGTTTCGGGAGAGGGACGTTGTGCCATAGAATGACCTCAAAATTATTTTGGTATACCACTGATATTATCACTTAATTCCCAAGTTAAAGTTGGTTGGCATGTCGTTTTGCCCAACCCCCATCTTAGCTTATAATTTATTCATTGCCGACAGGTTGTGTCGCTTTTTTGCGGACAGGATGACGAGAGGAATTGTGACGAGTATTAATTATGCCAGACTATATTGATTGGTTTGTTAATCGAGACAAACAGTATCAAGGCTTCTTGAAGATGTTGGCGCGCGAGACGCCCAAGACCTTGATGCTGGTGGAAGCTCCAGCCGAGATGGGCAAGACGTGGCTCATCCAAAGGATTCGTCATTACTGCAACGAGAATGACATTCCGGCGATGCACGTAGACTTCCGTGATCGCCGTGCCTACGATTATCTATCGCTCGTACGCACTGCGCGCGACCAGATCGGCGAGCAGTATTTTAATAACTTGACGGCAACGATCAACAACTTCACCGGCGTGAACATCACACTCTCCAACGCCAATACGGGCAGCTCGGGCGGGGTGAGCGTCGCAGGGGGCGCCGTCAACGCTCAAGACATTGCCGGGCGCGATGTGATCAAAGACAACCAATTTTATATCCAAGCCGATAGTGACATGCAGCGCCGCGCGGCGGAAATTAAAATCAATGATTCGTTCTTCGCCTGTTTGACGGAACTGCTCAAAGCGAAGAAAGCCGTTGCATTTTTGTTTGACTCTTATGAAGAGGTAACTACGGAGGCGGAAAACTGGTTGAATGACAATTTGTTGTTGAAAATGCGCGAGAGTCAATTGGAGAAAGCGATTGTGATTATCGCCGGACGCAAAGTGCCGCAGTTGGGAGAATCGGCAAAAGCAATTATGGCAAAGACCGGACTCGATCTTTTTACCGAAGAGCATGTCAAGGAATATATTGTCAATCGGCGGAAGATCGAAGGGCTTGATCTTGTCACCGTGTTCAAAACATCGCGCGGCTTTCCCGGTTTGCTGGCAAAGATGGCTGACGCCGCCGGGATGGGGAATAAATCTGACGAGGAGTGGTTGTAATTATGTTAACCGAAGATAGCACGATCTCCCCCGTCCTGGAAGAATCGGCAGATGTGGAACTGGCGCGCACTCTGCTGGATCAGATTTTAGTCAAAGCGCCGCCACAGTTAGCCGAGGGTTTGTATTTAGCTTCGATCTCTCACACTTTCACAACAGAATTGATGACGGTGCTGCGCGCCCGCAACGACGGCAAAGATCAACGCCTGGTTGAACGGCTCTTGCAGTTCTCGTTTGTTTGGGCAGTGGGCGAGGGGGGTGAGGCTAAGCGGTACTCCATCCAAGGAATTGAGCGCGATATTCTCAACCGATTGTTCATTGAAAAAGATCGCGCCGGGTTTATTCAAGCACACCGCCGTGCGCTAGAATTCCATGAAGCGAATCCCAACCCCGATCAGTTTTTGAATAATCAAAGCCGCCTGTTTCACCTGTTGTTTGTTGATCCCGAAGCGGCACTCGATCATTTGATGCACACCTTCCGTGTTTACAACGCCGAGCGTCGTTTGGCGGCAGCCGACCGCTTATTGGTAACGGCTGAAGAAGTGCAGCCCTATTTGGTCTTGCTGAATTCTTCGATACTGAGTGATCTGGAGAATATGTTAGCCCATCTCCACGCCCGGCTCGATCAATTGCGTGGAAATTGGGCAAAAAGTTTAGCCGCGCTAAAAACGCTTCGCAACAACCCCGACCTTTCGCCAACGCTCGTGCCGTACGTTGCGCGCGGTTATGGCTATGCCCTGGCGCGTTCCGGAATGCAAGTGGAAGCGATTGATCAATATCGCTATGCTCTGGCAACCTTCGCCAAACGTTCCAATAACGGATATGAACAAGGGCTGACGATGATCCACATCGGCGACGCTTACCGCAGTTTGGCGATTGCCGCGCGCGGTCACCGCGAAGTGATTCACCCTCTCACCTCGAGTCTAAAGCAATTTGCCGCCGATCTGTTCTCACTGCTGACATGGCTGCCGCTCGTCATTTATTTGAGTTTCTCTTTTGGGTGGCGCTTATGGCTGCCGCAATCGTGGCCCATGTTGCGCGGTTTAGACTGGATCATTGCGCGCTTGTTTGCCACCGGGTCGCGGTGGTATCGCCGCGCCGCGCCGCTGCTGGCAAAGACCGCCGCCTCCGCCGACAAGCGACAAGCCGAAGAGAAGATGGCGTATCTGCATTTGACCATGGGCGATCTGACGGCGGCGATCCCGGCATTTCAAGAGATTCTTAAAGACGAAACCTTGAGTGAATATAACCGCGCGCGGGCCCAAGCAGGCTTGGGTCAAGCGCTGCTGCGCCTCGGGAAAATTCAAGAGGCAATTGGCTTGTTTGAAAAAGCGCTGCCGGTGATTCAAGCCTACGATGATCGCGAACTTGAAGCGCAAGTGACAGGCTTATACGCCGAAGCAAATTATTTTATCGGCAAGCCCACCGAATCAGTAAATCAATATAACCAAGCACTCTCACTGTATCAACGACAAAAAGACGTGGTGGGTCTGACCGAAGTCGCCGAACGCCTCAAAGAGTTTGAGCGCGATCAGACTTTGGGCAAGGACGTGCGCACGATGGCTTCCACAACCGCGCTGCGTGTTTCCTTCTCGCGTGAATACTTGCTTCGCTTTAAACACCCGGTCTTGGTCCTCTTCCGTTTTGTCTCGTTGGTGGTGCTGTTTCTTTTTTTCATCATCGTCCCGTTGCTCACCGTTCACTTTCAGAGCGATACGACCTTGCAAGTCAGCACGTCGTTTCATGCCGTGCCGGTCTTGATCGATCTCCTGACGAATGATCCCAACTACAGCCCCTCCTTGTCGCAACAAACAAATCCGGAAGCCAGCACGTCTTTTAAAGCCGACGTCGCCTTACAGTTTGGCGTAGCCTTTTTGTTGTTGTATCTCGTTGCCTACACCGTGCTGGGGTTAATTGTCATCGCTCAAACACGCCTCAGCACTTTGCAGCGCGTTACCCGTTCCAGCCGCGTCTCCGTAGATTTGCAGACGATCACGGTGGGCGAGGGCGACGACGCCAAGAGTCTAAAGTGGACTGGCATCAAACGCATTCTCTTCGCCGACGCCTTGTTCAATGGCAGCATCCGCCCCGATTCGTCATCGCTGACGATCATTACCAAAGAGGATCACCTCAGCGTGTCGGGCAACATTGCCTGGTACGAGCATTTGCGAGAGCGGGTGCAGGACGCATTTTCGACAAACCCCAAGGTGACGAAGGAAGACGTTGGCTATCAGGTTGTGCCGAGCAAAATGGCGGCGTTGTACGGGGTCAGCTTCATCACCTTAGTCGCTTACGTTGCCGCCAGCATCTTCTCGCCGCGAATTTTAGACGCCTCTTTCTGGAATTTGCCGTACACCCTTGTAGACGGTTATCCATATATTTACATCGGCTTGTTCTTGCCGCCCGCGTGGTGGGGGATGTTCCAACAAATACGTGTGTATACCAAGACGACGCCGCGCAACTCTCTGCCATTCCTCTATATCTGTTTAGGCTTGCTTCTTGCGGCTACCTACTGGCTGACCCCAAAACCGTGGTTCATCACGCCCGATTATTTCGTGCCGATGTTTTTCACAACAATACTCGCCTGCGCCTTGTATGCAATTTGGATCGCGCGCGATCTCAACACAGATGAAGCAATCTACCCAATTTGGGGACGTCTGGCGATTACAGTGGCGGTGGGCGCTATCATGGTTGCCTCCATGGTGTACGTGGCGCGCGAAGTGATTGGGCATCACTATGTGGTCATCGGCAACCACGCCCGCTCCCGTGGTTTGGCGGCGCTTGCCCTTCGTCAAGAAGAGGAGGCGCAACAACCTTTGGAAGAGTCGGTGGCGAGCTACACCCAAGCCTTGATCTTCTCGGCGCACAATATGACAGCCCTTAACAACCGCGCCGCCTCTCTCACTCTCCTCAAACAGTATGAGGCGGCGGTTGCCGACTATGATCAACTGATCCTCAAATCGCCTCGACCTTCAGCCTCCTTGTACGCCAACCGCGCTTTAGCCAAAGAAAACTGGGCGGCTGTGTTAGATGCCCAACGTAATCCGGAGACGGCACAACGGAAACTTAGTGATGCTATTGGTGATTTTGATCGGGCGATTGCCGCGCTGCGCGATGATCAATACTATCTACGGCGCGGCGTTGCCTATCATACGCTTGGCGATTATGATAAAGCGTTGAAAGATTACAGTTGGGTGCTTGCTCAAAACCCGAACAACGCGCTTGCCTTGGCGGGCACCGGTTGGGTCTATTACAGTAAAGCCGACGAGGCAAGCCGCAAGGCATCTTTAACAAACTCGGCAACAGACAAAACTGAACTGTTGGCAAAAGCAAAAGCAGATTTCCAGATCGCGCTTACGAATTTCCAAGAAGCAGTTCGTTACAGCAAAGAGCCGCCGGAACTAGAAGATAATTACATCGCAGTGGGCTACGCCTATTTTCGGTTAGAGGATTACGAAAAGACTCTTGCCGCCTGGCAGAAGGCAGTCGAACTCGCGCCCAAAGACCCGATTACTTTAATCTCTCGGGCAACGGCTTACTACAAACTTGGCACCACCAAAGGCGGCGGCTGCGGCGCGGGCAAAAGCCCGGAGGTCATGGCGAACACGGCAAAGCAGTTGAGTTTGGCGATTGATGATCTCAATGCCGCGCTGAAGTTAGACTCGACAGATCACTTTACCTATCGCACACGCGGGCAGTTGGAATTTTTGCTTGCCTCGTGCCAAGGCTACGACTTCAAACAGCAATTGACGAAATCGGTGGCGAGCTATGATGCGGCTCTGAAAGTTGACCCGAACAACGATTTCTATTTACAATATCGCGCCCGCATCGCCTTTGTTTTGGGACGCGACATCTTCGTCAAAGAGCCGAATAATTCAGCGCAAGCGCGCGCCCTCCTCGATGGGGCGATCCGCGACATCAACCGCGCCTATCAAATTGATCCAAACGGTCCGGGAGTGCAGAGCGAAACCCGCACGAAAGTATGGAAAGACTTTTTAGAGAAAGATGCGCTGGCAAGTTACTACTCCACTCGCGCTAAGGCGTACTACGAGGAAAAGAAACAATATGAACTCGCTCGCGCCGATTATGAGGAATCGGCTAAATTGTTGCCGACTGATCCGGCGATGGCGTTTAGAGCCGGTTTGATGTCTCTTGCTCTCGGCGATGGCAATCGTGCTATCACCTGGTATCAAGAAGGAATCAAACGGACGAAAGCCTTAGGCGCCGATGCCCGCGCCAAAGCGATCAAGGATGCCACCGATGATGTGAATCGAATCGTCGCCGAGCGTGGAGAGGCGCGAGCCTTCTCGTCGTCTGTGCTGGATGAATTAAAGAAATAACATCTACAAGTATCCGGAAAATTTTCTTCACGGTCTTGTTGTCAACGAATGACCAACGAATAAACGAATCGCGTTCGCGCCGCTATTCGTTTATTCGTTTTTATATTCGTTGACAGGATGGCTGAGAATGAATCTATCTGATTTTTTAGACTCTAATAATGATCTCTGCTCGCCTCTCGCTTTAGACAGTGGGGCGACTCTGCATCTGCCTTCACGCCCACCCGGACGCGAAGCCTTTCCTCTGTTAGACGGCGCGCAGCTAATCGCCTCTATCGCCTCGCCGATACGCGCCGTTGCCGACGGAGTCGTGACTCAAACAAATCCACTGGTGATCGCCCATCGCAATAATGTGCTGAGTCTCTATCGTTGGGATGGATCGCCACATGTCTCGTCCGGCGCATCTGTAACGTGTGGGCAGAGTGTTGGGCAACTCGCCGACGGAGCATCTTTGCATTTTGAGATTGGAGTGAGTTTGTGTGCGCCGCAGTGTGATCCGCAAAATTTTATGTCGCTCGATCCACGCCCTGTATTAAATCAGCCTCAGGTTTCGATCAACGCTGACGCATCTTTGTGGCGTGGCAGCGTGCCGCTCGAAGCCATCCCTCTTTTTTTGCGTCGAGCCATTGTGGCGGTAGAAGACCGTCGCTTTTACGATCACAATGGCATTGACGTGGCGCGCATCGGCAAAGCATTGGTGAATAATTTACGCCACAGAAAAATTATGGAAGGCGCATCCACCATCACGCAGCAAGCCGCGCGCTCGGCGCTACACATTACCCAACGCACCTGGTTTCGCAAACTGATCGAAATCCCCATAGCCCTTGCGTTGGAACGCTTTCACAACAAAGACAAAATTCTGGAGTTGTATTTCAATTCCATTTATTGGGGGCGGGGGGCGACGAATGTCGCCGCCGCCGCGATTGATTTTTTTGGCAAAAATGTTTGGGCGTTGAATCTAAAAGAGTGCGCGCTGCTCGCCGCCTTGCCCAATCATCCTCTGCGCTGGGAAGTGTCCGCCGCCGACATAGCGCGCCTAGAGGTAAAATGTGAAATCGTCTTGCGCGTGATGCGCGAGCAGAATGTGATTGACGATTTTATTTTGGCGAAGGCGCGCGCGCAGTTGTATCAATTGGTGCTGTGCTAATTGGCAACTATTCAGGCGTCATTGCGAGGAGCGTTCTGTGCGACGAAGCAATCTCACAGCGTGACCGAGATTGCTTCGCAAAGAACGCTCGCAATGACGGAGTGGCTGAGTAGTTACGCGAACTCACTATGTCGCTGATGATCACCCCTCGCGCTTCGTGGAACGCCCTCCCGCCTGACCACTCTGTTAAAGATGAACACGGACTCTTCGATCCGCGCACGAACCTTGGCGGATGGAGGGTGTATACCGAGCCGCTGGATCAGGTGTTGCGGACGATTGTTATCCATCACTCGGCACTCGCCCCGACCTTTGGCGCTGCCGAGATTCAACGTTTGCACATTGAGAAGCGCGGCTTCGCCGATATTGCTTATCATTTTGTGATTGCCGCCGACGGAAAAATTTTTGAGGGGCGTTCCATTAACGTGAGAGGGGCGCACGCCGAGGGGGCGAACACGGGATCGGTTGGGGTGGTGGCATTAGGCAATTTTGAGGAGGCGGCGCCCCCTGAGATTCAGTTGCGAGCGACGCGCGAGCTGATCGATCACTTGCGATCATCCTATCCTCACATCACACATCTCGCTGGGCATTGTGATTTTAATCAAGACTCTGTGTGCCCGGGTAAACATCTCTATCCCTTGTTAAAAATTTTGGCGCGCGAGGCTTCTTTGCTCTACGGCACGGGTGGTTATGTGCGACCACAGTATTGACCCAAACTTCCGAAGTTGCACAAACCGCAAAGTCTTCGGAAGTTTTTGTTTCGGTGGCGTTGCGAGATATGGGACTCATGTCATGTTTCGACAACTTTTTGCCTTCACAAAGATTTTATAGCAATTTATCCGCGAAGGAATATATTTGTCGTATCTTGAAGTGGAGATATGACAACTTACAACATCAACGGGATTCAAATTCACGCCGAGCAAGCCGGGCAGCCGAACCGACAGGTGGCATTGTTGATTCACGGCTGGTCGAGTTCGTGGTATGCCATGTCGCCGCTCATGCCGCTGTTGGCTCAACGTTTCTCAGTGATCTCGGTGGACTTGCCGGGGTATGGCAGGTCGCCTGCGCTGCCTTTTCGCGCGACGATTCCGGCCTACGTTGAGATTCTCTCCAAGTTAATTGAAGAGGTGAGTCGGGGACCTGTGGTGTTGGTGGGTCATTCGATGGGCGGCATGATCAGCGCGACGCTGGCTCTTAAATATCCGGTGTTGGTGGAGCGCATGGTGTTGCTCTGCCCGACGATCAGCGGCAAGCTTTCGAATTACATTAACCTTTTTGTCTCACCCATTACGTTGATGGAACGTTTTGCTTTTGGCAGTTTGCTGGTCTCTGCCGGTGAGAAGTTGATGGTGGGCATCTCGGATCGTTTGATGAAGCCGGCATCGTTTGCCGAGCGCAGTGGAATCACCGCGCAAGATTATGCCCGCCTGCGCGCCGACGTGCGCCGACCGGACCAAGGGCGGGTGCGGGCTGAATGTTTTACGGCGATGCGCCAAAATAATTTGGTGGGACAGTTAGGCAAGATCGAAGCGCCGTCGTTAGTGATCTGGGGTGCGGAAGATAACACTGTGCCTCTACGTGATTCGGGTGTGGTTGCCGACGAGTGGCATAGCGCGGATTTACGCATCCTCCCCAAAGCCGGTCATTGGCCTCAATTTGAAACCCCGCATCTTACGCGCCGTTTGGTCGCCTCGTTCTTGGGTTTGCCGTTGACCGGCACCAATCAAAAGACGGTTGGAGATCAAGAGTTGGCGACGATTAACGAGATCGCTCAATTCATCGGACATTCCGACGTGGGCAATAATTTAAATCAAACCCAACGCACCCGTCTCGCAGCGCAGTTTCGACGCAAGACGTTTAAGCCGGGCGAGACTATTGTGCGGATGCAGGACGGCGGCAGTGAGATGTATATTGTGGAAAGCGGCACGGTGGAAGTGTGGAGCGACCCGGACAACATCGGGCAAGCCGCGAAGAATCTGCGCCACATCGCCTC
>JACRLA010000045.1 GCA_016215145.1 Chloroflexota bacterium | reverse complement strand
GCGACGATTGTCATCACCGCCTTGTCGCTGTTGATGTATAGCCTGACGTTTAATTTGCATGATCGCGCCGCGCGATCTTTCAGCACGGTGCTGTTTGCCATCTCCGTCGTGTTCGTCGGCGATTCGTTTGCGGCGATCTCCGCTCGCCCTGAGACCATCGAAGCCTGGCTGCGCTTTCAATGGTTGGGCATCGCCTTCATGCCCACTGCCTACTTTCATTTTTCTGATGCGATGTTGGCGACGACGGGCTTACTCTCGCGCGGGCGGCGTTACGTCGCTGTGCGAATCGGCTACCTCCTCAGCGCGATTTTTTTTATCGTCGCCGCCTTCACCGATTGGCTCGTATTCGATCCAACAGTTGAAGGTCGCGCTCAACATCTTCAAGCGGGCGCAGTGTTTTATCTCTTCACCATTTTATTCGCCCTCGCTTCCATCGTCGCCTGGTTTAATTTGTATCGCGCCTATCGTCGCTGCCTCACCGCCAGCACACGCCGCCGCGCCGCCTATCTACTCATTGCCTCAATCGCTTTGCCCATCAGCGTCTTTCCATACTTACTTCTCGTCGGTGGCTCAACGCCTTCACTGCATCCATTAATTTTTTGGTGGTTCTCGGTTCTGGGCAATTTGATCATCGGCGCGATGATCACCCTCATGGCGTACGTCGTCGCCTTCTTCGGCACGGCGCAACCGGACCGCGCGATCAAGAGCCGCCTCTTTCAACATCTTCTGCGCGGACCCTTTGTCGCTTCAATCGTTTTGGGGATCATGGTGATCGCCGGGCGGGCGGCTCGCGCCTTGGGCAACGACGAATCACAAGTGGTTGCCGTCGCGGCGATAGGAACGTTAATCCTTCTTCAATATGTGATCACCCTCGTCCGCATCCCGTTGGAGCGCCGTCTCTTTTACGGTGGGCTTAAAGATCGCAGTGACGTGCTGCGGATTCAAACATTGGGCGAGCGTTTGCTAACGGCTGATGACACGCACGAGTTTTTAGAATCGGTGGCGGCAGCCGCCTGCGATCTGCTGCGCGTGCGTTCGGCATTTGTCGCCGCCGTTGAATCCGATGGCGCGCGCGTGGAAGCCAAGATCGGCTTGGATGATCCGCCAGAAGACAGCAACGCGCTTACACTTGCCGCGTTGCAAAACGGCGCGAGCGCGGCGATCCAATCCGGCTTGTTCGTCTGGGATGATTATTGGGTGCTGCCATTGCGAAGCGGAATCGAATCGGAAGTGATCGGCTTACTGGCGTTGAAGGCGCGATCCGATCAACCCGACCTGACTCATGAAGAGGCGCGGACTCTGCAAGCGTTGGCAGATCGCGCCGCCGCCGCTTTGGAAGACCGCCGCGCGCAGCGAAAACTATTTTCCACTGTTGAAACGTTGTTGCCGCACGTTGAGCGTTTGCAAAAACTTCGCGCCGCTTCGCGTTACGCTTCGGCTAACGTCATCAAGCCCGAACCTAACGTAGACGCGGGCTTGATCCAAAGTGTGCGTGAAGCGTTGAGTCAGTATTGGGGCGGGCCCAAATTGATCAACAGCCCGTTGCTGCAATTGAAAGTTGTTGAACGTGCTTTGCAAGATCACGACGGCAACGCGGCGAATGCTCTGCGCGCGGTGCTGCACGACGCCATTGAGCGCGTGAAGCCCGAAGGTCAACGCAAGTTCACCGCCGAATGGATCATCTACAACATTTTGGAAATGAAATTTATGCAGGGCAGGCGCGTGCGCGAAGTGGCACTGCGGCTCTCGGTGAGTGAAGCCGATCTGTATCGCAAACAACGAGTCGCCATCGAACAAGTGGCGCGCATGATCGCCACAATGGAACGCGAGATCGAAGGGGTGGATGAGGATGAATACACAATCGCTGGAGATTAGAAGTTGGATGTTGGAAGTTGGATCGCTTTTTGTTCATCATTCATCGTTCCGCACTCATCATTTTTTAAACAGGAGACTTTATGCAACACAGAATTTCATTAGCCGGAATCTTCCCCCCCATCCCCACACCGTTTAAAGAAAATGGCGACGTGGATTACGATCATCTCGGATCGAATTTGGAAAAGTGGAATAGCGAGCCGTTAAGTGGTTATGTCTTGGGCGGATCGAATGGCGAATACGCTTACCTCACCGAAGATGAGCGCGTGGAATGTGTGCGCGTGGCGCGGCAAACGATTCCGCGCAACCGTTTGTTGATTGCCGGATCGGCAATGGAATCCACCCGCGCAACAATTAACTTAACGCAGCGCATGGCAACGGCGGGCGCGGACATTGCCATCGTGGTCACGCCCAATTACTACAAAGCGCGCATGACTGCCGCCGCGATGGAGCATCACTACAAACAAGTGGCAGATGCTTCGCCCATCCCGACAATGCTTTACAACGTTCCGGCGAACACGGCTTACGAACTTCCGGCGCAAGCGGCGATCAATCTCGCCGCGCACCCGAACATCATCGGCATGAAGGAGAGCGGCGGCGATGTGACGAAGGTCGGTTTTATGGTGAGCGAGACGCGCGACATTGATTTTCAGATCGTCGCCGGCTCGGCGGGGTTTTTGTTGGCGGCGTTATCGGTAGGGGCAGTGGGCGGCGTGGTTGCTTTGGCGAACATCGCTTCACGCAAATTGGCGCAGATGGTGGAATCCTTTCATAAAAACGATCTGGCTCAAGCGCGTGAGATTCAATTGCCGTTGATTGACGCTAACTACGCCATCACCTCACGCTTCAATGTTCCCGGACTCAAAGCGGCGATGGAGATGTTGGGTTACTACGGCGGTCCCGTTCGCTCGCCGATGCTGCCGTTGACTGATGACGAGAAGGCGGCGTTGAGGAAGACGTTGGTGAAGGCGGGGATAATGAAATGACAAATGAACAATGAAGAATGAACAATGAACAAAGGCAGAACGCTGAAAGCGCTGATTACGCTGAACATCGCTGAAACATAAAAAAGAATCAGCGCGCTTCGCGTCTGCGCCAATCAGCGTTCGAAGATTTGAAGCCTTTTTGGGATTTTGGAAATTGGGATTTGGGATTTTATTATGTTATCCCTTGCCGCTTCATGTCGGCGATCATTTTCTCAAACGTCGTCACTAACACGGCATTGATGCCCATTTTTTCGGCGGCGATGATATTGGGAAGATGGTCGTCGAAGAACCACATTTGCGCGGGCGGCATCTGCAAATAATCTAACGCCACTTGATAGGCGGCGGGTTCGGGCTTGCGATGCCCGATGAGGTGCGATGAAAAAACTTGCTCGAAGATTTCCAGCGTCTTGGCGTATTTCGTTGCCCACGTTGGATAATGAACGGCGTTGGTGTTGGTCAACGCTATCAGACGATACGTTTTTTTCAACTCGGTTAACAGTTCCGGTATTCCCGGAATGATGTCTTCGTAGATTAAATTCCAGCCCTGTTCAAAAGCATCTCCCTCAAACTTTATCTTGAGTTTCTCTATCAAGTGATTCTTGAACTCGTCGGGTGTTATCAGATTCTTCTCGAAGTGGGCATAATACTCGTCGAAGGCGTAGTTGTCTTTGATCTGTTTAAGATCAGCCTTCGCCGCATTTGCCCAATAGCCGAAGGCGTTGTCAAATGAAATTTTGATGACAACATTTCCTAGATCGAAAATCAATGCCTAGTCGTGAGCCATGTTTGTGTCCTTGTCTATTATTTTGAAACTACTCAAGCTTCATTGCGAGGAGCGTTCTTTGCAACGAACCAATCTCTTAACGTGACCGAGATTGCTTCGCGAAGTGCGCTCGCGATGACGGAGTGGTTGAGTAGTTACCATTGT
>JACRLA010000044.1 GCA_016215145.1 Chloroflexota bacterium | reverse complement strand
GCGCCGCCACGGGTGCGGTGGCGTTCACCTTCTTGCGCCCGCAGCCGGTGTTTGCGCGGGTGCTGCCGCCCGGCGCAGTGTCGCCGGAAAAATTTCAGGCAGCGTGTTTAAGATGTGGCAAGTGCGCCCTCATCTGTCCGCGACAAACGATTGAACTGAGCAACGACGGGCTGCCTTACATTGACGGCTTGCACAACTATTGTGATTTTCGTATGCGCTGCGCCGAAGTGTGCCCGGCGGGCGCCTTGATTCGCATCAATCCCAAGATAGCAAAGATAGGCGAGGCAGTCATTGATCGAGATCGCTGCATCGCCTGGCAGTGGCATGGCTGCCGCCTGTGCGCCGAAGCCTGCGCCAAACTTCAACAAGCAATCTGGTTAGATAACGATCTCCGCCCGCACGTAGATATTTATCGCTGCAATGGCTGTGGGGCGTGTGTTCACGCTTGCCCGCAATCGGCGCGTGAGGGCAGCAGTAAACAAGAAGGGCGAGCCGTCTCACTCCATCGCGGGAGCGCGTAACAAAATGATTCTCTCTCAATGTCAACAATTTTTTTCGACAACGTAAAAAAGCAGGTGTATAACGCCACGATGTGGGCGCGGCTTCGGTTCGTCACCACACTGACATCCATCACATTGGTCGGCGGCAGAGTATGGACTGGCACCACCTGTTATGTTGGCAACGGCGCAATCGGCGTTGCTTGTCCACTGGGAGTCGCGCAACTATTTGCGGCAACGGGATCGTTTGTCCCGGCATTAGCGTTAGCCGGTGTGTTCGGAATTCTTTTGACCGTTTTCTTTGGTCGTGGCTTTTGTGGTTGGATCTGCCCCGGACGTTGGCTCTTCAACCACGCGCCGACAACCGCCGCGAAACCTTTAGCGGCTCGACCGCTGATTCAAACTGTGATCGTCGGCGGCGTGATCGGTTTAGCCGCATTGTTTCATCTAGCGCCGACAACCGCCGCGAAACCTTTAGCGGCTCGACCGCTGATTCAAACTGTGATCGTCGGCGGCGTGATCGGTTTAGCCGCATTGTTTCATCTACCATTATTCTGCCTCATCTGTCCCGCCGGAGTCATTTGCCGCGGCGTGGGAACAATTGGAATCGGCGGCAACCCCTTGACAGCAGTGGGATGGTTGAGCGCGGTGATGAGCGTGGAATGGGCGAGTGGTCGCTCGTGGTGTCGTGATCTTTGTCCGCTTGGCGCGGCGATCAGCCGCTTGAGTGTTTTCAATCCATTTTTAAAAGTGAAATCGAATCAAGAAATTTGCCGCCCGTGTTTAGCGTGTCAGAAATCTTGCTCCGAAGGAATAAATCTGTCTCGCGCCAGCGATCTTTCGACTTGCACCAAATGTTTTGCCTGCGTCTCGGCTTGCCCGCGCGGCGGAGTCGAGATCAAATTGTGGTGAGAACTTTCATGCAGCGCGCGTGACATATTTCTTAAACACAACCATTTAGATTCTTGACAGCGCAGTTGATCCTGCGCTAAACTACTTTCACAATTAAATAAATGCAATCGAGGTGCCTTCACTCCCGGATGAGTAGGCACAAACGGCGAAGTCGGTGCAAGTCCGACGCTGTTGCGCAACTGTAAGTTGGCAGATAGCAAATAGCACATAGCAGATGGCAAACGCCATTCGCTACGCAAAGCGGCTATAAGCAATCTACCAACAAGCCAGGTCGCCCGCCTCTATTGCGCCAACCACAACCTCGCCGAAAGGAGGTGGAGCAAGCGATCTACGTCGTATCCACCAACCCCTCTCATAGCGAGAGGGGTTTTTTGTTTGACTCGAGTTTTAAAAACTTCGTGTCTTCGAGTCTTTGTGCCTTCGTGTTAAACAGAGAAATCTTTTCTGTGCCAACAGCAAGACGCTAAGACACAAAGACACCAAAAATTTTTAGGAGACTATGTAATGAACAAAAAAAATTTACTGCCCATGATCTTAGCGATCACCATGCTGATCGGCGCGTGCGCGACTCCGACGGCGCAGCCCACCGCCGTTCCCGCGCCCACCACCGCCCCAACGGTGGCGCCGACTCTTGCCCCCACCATCGCACCCTCCCCCGCACCGCTGACCTTCACCGATGCTTCCAAGCGAACAGTGAAATTAAATAAACCCGCGCAGCGAATCATTTCCATTGCGCCGTCCAACACCGAGATTCTTTTTGCGGTGGGCGCGGGCAAACAAGTTGTCGGGCGCGATGATCTTTCAGATTTCCCGGCTGAGGCAAAGAGCGTCACCAGCATCGGCTCGACATTTAAAAAGCTAAACACCGAAGCCATCGTCGCCCTCAAACCCGATCTGGTTCTCGCCGCCAACCTCACCGCCGCCGAACAAGTGAAGTCGCTAGAAGATTTAGGCATCACCGTTTATGTGTTAGGTAATCCTAAAGACTTGGAGGGTTTATATCAAAACTTGATCACTGTCGGGCAGCTCACCGGGCACGAAGACGACGCCAAGAAGTTGAACGAGAGTCTCAAGAAGCGCGTCAGCGCCGTAACCGATAAAACCAAAGTCGTCACCGCCAAACCCAAAGTGTTTTACGAAATTGATGCCACCGACCCACTCAAACCTTGGACAACCGGAGCAGGCACGTTCATTGACACCTTGATCACGATGGCGGGCGGACAAAATGTGGGAGCGTTGCTCAAAGACCCCTTCGCGCAAATGAGCTCGGAAGAAGTGGTGAAGCAGAACCCCGACATCATTTTGTTAGGTGACGCCAAGTTCGGCACGACCGTTGACTCGGTTGGCAAACGCGCCGGATGGAACGCCATTGCGGCGGTGAAGAACAACAAAGTTCTGCCCTTTGATGATGATCTCGCCAGCCGCCCCGGTCCCCGACTCGTGGACGGACTTGAGGCATTGGCTAAAGTTTTGCAACCCGATCTGTTTAAATAAATTCTCATCTCGCAGACCGACGCGGTTTCGCCCACTCCGCTTCGCTACGGGGTGCTTCGCAAAACCGCGTCGGTCTGGCTAAGGACTCACTATGAAACTTCCTCACATCCCCTCGCCTGACTCTGCGGCGGCAGCCGCCGCACAACAAAGGCAAAACAACCTCACCAAGCCGCAAGGCAGTTTGGGACGGCTCGAAGAACTTTCGATTCAACTCGCGGCGCTTGGCAAACGATCTGTGGATCGCAAAGCGGTGATCGTCATGGCAAGCGATCACGGTGTCGCCGCCGAAGGCGTCAGCGCCTATCCATCCGAAGTGACGCCGCAGATGGTGTTGAACTTCGTGCGCGGCGGCGCGGCGATCAATGTTCTGGCGCGGCAGGCAAATGCCCGCATCACCGTGGTAGACATCGGCGTGAATTTTGATTTTGATTCGTCGTTGCCCATCGCACAACGTAAAGTGATGCGCGGCACGCGCAACATGGCGCGCGAAGCGGCGATGACGTGCGAACAGGCGGAACAGGCGATCCAAGTTGGCGTAGATGTTGTGCGAAGCGAGATCGCTAAAGGGCTCGACATCGTTGCCACAGGGGATATGGGGATCGGCAACACCACGCCATCGGCGGCGATTGTTTCGGTGATCACCGGCGAACCTGTGGCGCGTGTTACCGGGCGCGGCACCGGCGTGGACGAAGCCGGGCTGCAACGTAAAGTTGCTATGATCGAAAAAGCGATTGCGATCAACAAGCCCGATCCAAAAAATCCGATAGATGTGTTGAGCAAAGTTGGCGGTTTGGAGATCGCCGGGATCGCCGGGGTGATCATCGGCGCGGCAAGTGGCGGCATCCCCGTAGTGATTGACGGATTTATTTCCGGCGCGGCGGCGTTGATCGCCTGTCAGCTTGCGCCCGAAGTGAAACCGTATCTCATCGCCGCGCATCAATCAGTGGAGATCGGTCATCGCGTGATGTTAGATCATATAGGCTTGCATCCACTGCTTAACATGGATTTACGACTCGGCGAAGGCACGGGAGCGGTGTTGGCGTTTCATCTGATCGAAGCGGCAACGCGAATCTTAAACGAGATGGCAACTTTTGAGGAAGCGGGCGTAAGCACTAAATAATGATCAATGATCAATGAAACGATGAACAACTCGCGATGAGATTTTTATTTTTAGCAATTGGGTTTCTAACGACTTTGCCTGTGCGCCTGAAAGAGGCGACGATGCGCGATGTAGGGAGTG
>JACRLA010000402.1 GCA_016215145.1 Chloroflexota bacterium | reverse complement strand
GATCTGCTTTTCGTCTTTGATCTCTGCCATGCGGCGATACAAACGCAAACGCAAATTGCGATCACTAATATATTCGGAAGGCAGGGTAGAGGGCAGAGGCAGATCAACGGTGGTGAGACTCAAATCGAGATCGATCACTTCATCTTTTACACCCACGCCTGCTTTGAGTCGCTTAACTGCTTGCGCCAACAACCGCGTGTAGAGATGAAAACCAACGGCGGCAACTTGCCCACTCTGCCGTGCGCCGAGAATATCGCCCGCGCCGCGCATTTCAAGATCGCGCATGGCGATGCTGTAGCCCGCGCCGAGATCGGTTTGTTCGGCGATGGTTTCGAGTCGCTGCCGCCCTTCGGGAGTCATGCGGTGAGTCCGGTCGTGAAAGAAATAAGCGTAAGCGCGGTTGGCGGCGCGCCCGACGCGCCCGCGCAGTTGATAGAGTTGCGCCAGTCCAAACATATCGGCGCGATCCACGATCAAGGTGTTGGCGTTGGGGATGTCGAGTCCGCTTTCGATGATGGAGGTGCTGAGCAGAATATCGATCTCACCCGCATCGAAGGCGTCCATCACTTGCGAGAGTTGATGCTCATCCATCTGCCCGTGCGCGATGCCGATGCGCGCTTCTGGCACGAGCTTCTCCAATTTATTTTTCACAACGCCGATAGACTGCACGCGGTTATGCACAAAAAAAATTTGTCCATCACGATCTATCTCGCGCAAGATCGCTTGACGCACTGTCTTCTCGTTTCCAACGTGGGTGAGAACCGGCAAACGCTCGTCGGGTGGCGTTTGGATCATGCTGATGTCGCGTATGCCCGCCAGACTCATATACAACGTGCGCGGGATCGGCGTGGCGGTCAGCGTCAACACATCTACTTCAGTTCGCATCTGTTTCAATCGTTCTTTGTGCGTCACGCCGAAGCGCTGCTCTTCGTCAATAACCAGCAGACCCAAATTTTTAAATTGCACATCCTTCGAGATCAAACGATGCGTGCCGATCACAATATCCACTTCACCCGTCGCCATCTTCTCGATGATCTGATCTTGCTCGCTCGGTGATCTGAATCGTGAGAGCATCTCCACTTTCACCGGGTATGCCGCCAGCCGCTGCGTGAACGTGTGATGATGTTGTTGCGCCAGTACCGTTGTGGGCACCAACACGGCGACCTGTGTTCCATCATTCACCGCTTTGAACGCCGCTCTCAACGCGACCTCTGTTTTGCCGTAACCGACATCGCCGCAGATCAAACGATCCATCGGGCGCGGGCGCTCCATATCTTGTTTTACTTCTTTGATCGCTTTTGTTTGATCATCGGTCTCAATGTAACCAAACGCCGCCTCAAGTTCTTTTTGCCAAACTGTGTCGGGGTTAAAAGTTCGCCCTTGAGTCAATTCGCGTTTGGCATAAAGTTCTAATAGCTCACCCGCAATTTCTTCTGCTGCTTCTCGCGCGCGTTGACGGGCTGTTACCCACTCCTGCGTCCCCAAGCGTGAGAGCGCGGGTTCGTCTTCGTCCGAGCCGACATATTTTGTAAGTCGATCTGCTTGGATGATCGGAACATAGAGATCATCGCCTCCCTCATACTGTATATGAATATATTCGCGCTCGGAGTTATCAATGGAGCGTTTGACCAACCCCATAAATTTGCCAATACCATAATCGAGATGAACCAGATGATCGCCAATTTGAAAATCTGCGTAAGAGGATTCGGGAGCATGGGCTTGTGCCGTTGTGGTGCGGCGGCGGCGTGGTTCGGGGCGAGACCAGCCGAAGATTTCTGAATCGGTTAGTAATTGGTAATTGGTAATTGGGGATTGGAGAATGAAGCCTTCACCCAATGCGCCATTCACAAACGATAACGGTGATGCCGTGTTCGGTTCCTCAGCCGGAGTGATCGGTTCGGCTTCTTCGTTCCACAATTCGGCAAGTCGATCTACTTGACGACTTACTATGATCACTGATGACTGCTCATTGTTCACTGACTTAACGTGATCGAACAATGTTTTAATCTGCCCGCCGAATCGTGGACCCGGTTTGAAGTGTTCGCCTAACGGAATCGAAACGGTGTCGATTTCATCGGTGGCGCGTCCGAGTTGAATGAGCGGTAAGTGACTCAACTCATCTTGAATATCGGACCATGAAAGATTCGGCGTGGGGAAGTCGCGTTTGATCAAACCCGAATCAAAAGCGTTGGCGCGAAGTTCTAGGGCTTGCGTTTCGAGTCCGTTGATCGTGTCGTGCAGTCCATCCCAATCATCTACAAAGACGAGCGTGTTCTCTGGAAGATAATCAAACAGACTCGCTTGCGTAGGATGGAGAAGTGGCAAGAAAAATTCGAGCGTGGCGAAGGCAGAACCAGAGTTGAGGCGTTCCACGTCGGCGGCAAGATCGGATTCGGAGTCGGCGTCCACCGTGATCAATGTTCCATTTTTCGGCAACGCTTCACGCGCCGGATAGATCGTGATCGTTTCAATCGCTTCGCCGGATCGCTGTGTGTTGGGGTCGAATCGTTTGAGACTCTCGATCTCATCGCCAAATAATTCGATGCGGACGGGCGTCGCTTCGACGTGAGTCCAAATATCAATGATGCCGCCGCGCCGCGAGAACTGACCGGGTTCGACGACGATGCTTTCGCTGGTGTATCCGGCGCCGGACCAGGCCTCTAAAAGTTTTTCGAGTCGAATTGACGTTCCGATTTTTAAAGGGCGTGAGGCGGCAAGAAAATCTCGCTTGGGTAAAGTGCGGGTGAAGAGGGCGCGAGCGGAGGAGATGGAGATTGGAGATTGGAGATTGGAAGTTAGAGCGGAAAGGGTTGCGAGACGTTGATGGATCGTTCTTGGTCCCCAAGTGAGCAGGGCGGGGCGATTGAGGTCGGCGATGAGTGAGGCGGCAAACGGCAGACGCGCGGCACGAGGAAGATTTAACGAGATCGATTCGCGCCCGATGCGTTGAGTGACGTCGGCGTATTCGGGGAGGGCGCGAAAGGCGGTGAGGAGGGAAGAGAGATTCATCTTGCGTCAGACTTCCGATGTTTTCAAAACTTCGGAAGTCTCAAAAAGCATAGTAATTGAGTCTGCTGCTCTTTTTTGTTGTTGACATGGGTGATATAATCTATTCAACAAAACTGCTTACCAAGAAATTGGTCAAGCAATAGTTTCCCTCCAGCAAAAAAGTGCCCTGCGTTGGGCGCGAGCCAAGTGGTTGAATGTTTCCGCAAGGAAACCATAACTTGGATAGCTGGAGGGTTTTGTTTTAATAGACATCCGGATAATGATAGAGCGCAAAACGGTTTTCGACCCCGCCCGCGTAATTTTTTCTGCCTGAATTGTGATCGTTCAATGCTCCTGCTAACATATCCGCCAGTTGTAACCCGTCCCATTTATCGGCGGGCTCTCCTCGAAAGATAGGGACGCGCGTGACGCCTCGCGCCCGAAATACAGGCGATGTTGAAATTCTTATGGAGCGGATAGTCGGACTCTGTTTATCTTGATCGTCTACTAAAATTCTTTTGCATTGCAAGTTTGCCAGAGGCGATGAAGAGATTAGATGTGCCATCATCGCGCCAATGAATGTGGGCGCAGTAATTTGATGATAATCTTTTCTGATCAATTCTTTATCTACAATCAGCATAGTGGCAGACCAAGGCAAGCGTGCTACCACATCAAAGAACGCTTCGCGTTTATGTTCCGAGGCATGAGCAAAATGAAATTCGTATCTTGCGGGAAGTCCGATCTCTCGTCGTAATTGAGATAGCCCGGCGTGAAGAGCTCCATAATCTGAAGTTACGGCTAAACAGAATGACATTTTTTCTGATGAGCCGAGCGCAAATTTGAATCCGGCATCGCCTGACCAGTCTACAAATCCGTAGTCAAACATTGGCTACTTCAAATCCTTTTTCCATGCACTCGACATCTTCTTCCCATACACAATCTCATCCGCTCCCAAAAATTCTGCGAGTTCCTCAATCGCTTGCCTCACTGCTTTGCCGTGCTTCGGCGCGTGCGGTTCGGCGTAAACTGCCTCGACCATTAACATGTTTTGTTCACGATCCATCTTGGGGCTGACGCGCCCGATGAGTTGATCGCCATGCAGAATCGGCAGCACGTAATAACCGTATTGCCGTTTCTTCTCGGGG
>JACRLA010000401.1 GCA_016215145.1 Chloroflexota bacterium | reverse complement strand
GCCGCGAATCTGTTTGCGCTGGATTCGAATCAGCCGCCCGTTCCGAATTTAAAATCCCACGTCATTTTTGAAATCGAAAAGTTAAAGATAGCGGTTGTCGGCGTCACCGTAGATGAGTCATCGGCATATTCTCGATTCGGGTATCGCAGTGAGTTTGCCGCGGACGTCCTCCGCGATCTCATCCCGCGTTTGCGAGAGGCGCAGGCGATCATTCTACTGTCGCATCTCGGATTCGGTTATCAGACCGACGAAGAATATGAACAACGTCACCCGAAAGATTCACCGCGCGCGCGAATTTTGGGAGATCGACAAATTGCTAAAGCGGTGTCGGGTATTAACGCGATCGTCGGCGGACATTCGCATACGCTGTTGACCGAGATGCGTTGTGTAGGCGACACGGTGATTGTGCAGGCAGGCGACTACGGAAAATTTTTAGGGCGGCTCGATCTCGAAATTGATTCGGATCGCGCGCGGGCGATTCATTATGAGGTGATCTCGTGTGATGAAAACGTGCCGCCCGATCCAACCATCAGCGCAACGTTGGACTTGGTGCGCTCCGAAGCGGGCGCAATGCTCAAGGCAAAAGTCGGTGACGCCGCCGATGATCTGGATGGCGACGTTGATCTTAAACCCGACCAAGAATCGGCGATGACGAACATGATGGCGGATGCCTTTCGTGAGATGTGCAACGCTGATCTGGGAATCTTCTTGAGCGGTTTTGTAGCACGCGGTTTGGGTCGCGGGGCGATCACGCGCGGAAAATTAATGGATGCCGTCCCCGGTTCGGCGCACGCCACGGCGGGGCATGTTACTGGCGCGCAAATTTTGGGGATGTTGGATAAAGCGTTGGCGCGCGATCAGGTGATCACACCAGTGCATGTTTTGCGCGGGCGGGCATTGGGGTTGCCTGCGGTGTCGTCAAACGTTTCGCTCACTTACGATATGGATGCGCCGCAAGGCAAGCGAGTTGTTGAATTGTTGATAGACGGTCAGCCGATTGATCCGCAACGCAGCTATCGTCTGGCAACCACGTATTGGACTCTTAACGACTCAAACGATCCCGACAGTTACATTTTTTTGCAAGAGGGGCAAACGGTAGAGATGATCCGCATCGAGCAAGTGTTGTGGGAGATCATGGAAGACTGGATCAAGACGAAGTCGCCGATTGTGACGCCAACGATGGGGAGAATTCGTAACGTATAGCCTATCGCGTATCGCATATCACGCATCACGTATCACGCGATAGGCTATTTGCTATTCGCCATCTGCTATCTGCCATTCGCTATTTGCCATCCGCCTTCTTCATCCAATACCTCATAATCCCATCCACCGATAAATCCTGATTGTTCGCTCCCGCATAACGCTCGACCGCATTTCTTTCTCTATCGCGCGCGGTGCAGCGTTGTGCATTCCACGCCATGTAGATCGGCACAATCTGATCGCGCGTCAAACCTTCATTCAGGCGATCACGCACGAACTCGGCGCAGGCGCGCACAAGCGGCGCAAGGCTAGAAAAATGTTCGTTGGGGTTGTGGATCGCGCCGAAGTGAGTCGGATAGATCGTTTTAAAATTAAACGTTGCCAATTTTTTCAGCGTCGCTTCCCATGCTTCGAGATCAAATTCCGGCGGCGGCGCAGGCACAGCCGTCCAATCGAAATCGGGTAGATGCACACCGGCGACATCACCCGCAAAGGCGGCATCACCGAGTTGATAAACGTGATGATGTTTAGCGTGACCAGGCGAGTCAATCACTTGGATGATCGCTCCCGCCGCCTGCACGGTGTCGCCGTCGTTCACGATATGAACTTGGTTCGTTGGGATAGGTTCGATCTTGCCCCACAGAAAATCCATTTGATCTTTATAGAGTCGAGTCGCGCTGGCGATCAACTTCGATGGATCGATCAGATGCGGCGCGCCGTTGGGGTGAACGTGAATCGTCGCGCCCTGCTGCGCCCACCACCACGATGCGCCCGCGTGATCAAAATGAATATGCGTCACCAACACATCGCGCACATCTTTGGGCTGCACGCCGAGCGCGCGCAGCGATTCTAAAATTGTATTCAGTGTGCTGGCGGGACCCGTTTCAATAATTGCCGCGCTCTTCTCGCCGATGATGGCATAAGTGGCAATCACTTCGGGCATGTTGAGGAAGTGGTGGTCGAGGGTGTGTATTGTATAAGTCATGCTAAAGTAAAAACGTAAATACGGAAACAAGTAAACAGGTAGATAGGTAAACAGGTATACGTGTTTACTTGCGTACACTTGTTTACTTGCTACGTCTCACGGTCTCACTCTCTCCCCCAAATCAATCACACTCGCATAAAGTTCAAACCCGCGCGCCTCTGCCGTTTTGCGCTCGGCGTGTTGACGCAGTGAGAGACTCACCAAGCCGATTCCATCAAAGCCGTTGAGATCGTGAAGTTGAGTCGAATCGATCCATGCGATGCGATCCGCCGAGAGTCCCCATGCTAAAACCGACTCGGGACTTGAAACGTTGATCCCTAAATGAGCCGTCGCGCTCTTCAGCCGACTCGGTTCAAAGGCTTGCATCGCCGCGCGCGAGCCAACAGAGTTTTTTAGCACTTGCGCTAAATGCGGTGAGGCGGCAATGAGGCACGTTCTACCGATGAGCCACACCGTGCCGCCATGACGAGTCGAATCAGTTAATACGATGGTTTGATTGGAGCGAATATAATGCGCGGGGCATTGAAGATGTTCTGCCCAATACGAGTCGAGAGTGGCGAGGAGGTCGGAGCGCATTAGCGAGTGCAGAACTCAGATTGCAGAATGGGTGAACTTTACTACGTCTCAGTGTAGTGTCAAGAGTTTTTGGCAACGGATATGGGAGCGTAATGCAAAAAATTCTCATCATCGGCTCGGGTGGTTCGGGTAAATCCACGCTGGCTACTCAACTCGGCGCAAAATTGAATTTGCCCGTGATCCACCTTGACGCGCATTTTTGGAACGCGGGCTGGGTCGAGACTCCCAAAGATGAATGGCGAACAAAAAACGCCGATTCTTTTATCAGCGTCCATCAGCGCACTTCAGCGTAATCAGCGTGCAACGGTTTAATCCGCGGCAACAGCCCTCGCTTCCATCTCATTCCCATAATTCCACAACACTCGCCACTTGCGCGCCACCCATGTCACCGCGATCAAACAACCGACGCCGCCGCTGACTACCGAGAACACCGGACCGAACGCTTGTGC
>JACRLA010000043.1 GCA_016215145.1 Chloroflexota bacterium | reverse complement strand
CATGCGATTGATGACGCGCGCGTGTTGACCGGCAGCGCGGCGCACGCCGGTGGCATCGTAAATGACAATGCCTGCAAAAACAAAGGCGACGGCAAACTCCGCCGATGTGAATCCATATTCGAGACCAATCGCCCAAGCAAGAGCTGAAACGAGGGTCGCGTGGGAACTGGGCATGCCGCCCGCGCTCAACAACAAGTGCCAGTTGAGTTCGCGCGTATATAAATAATCGAGCGGCACTTTGATGATCTGCGCCAAAGCCCAGGCTAAACCTGCCGCCATTAGAGGAGCGTTACGAAACATGTCAAGTGGGTTCATAGAGTCACCTTACCCCCTGTTCCCCTCTCCAGACCTCCGAGTTCTTTAAGAACTCGGAGGTCTGGAGAGGGGGAACTTTAATGGGGGCGCGTTTATTCTTCCTCACTAAAATCTTCTAGCTAACCATCGGGCGAGAGTTGTTTAACTTTGAGTTCGGCGGCGTCGAGCAGCGCGCCGCATTGTTTTGCCAACGCTTGCCCGCGCTCGAACAAGGCAAGCGACTCATCAAGCGAGAGTTCGCCGCTTTCGAGCTTGGCGATGATCGATTCGAGTTCTTTGAAGGCTTGCTCGAAGGTGGGTTCGGAGGAGGAAGTTTTTTTAGGCATAGATTTTCCTGTAGTGGTGCTTCAGAAATAGAGATGCGCGTTGTAGTTTTGGAACTCTAATCCGCTAGGGAACATGATTCTGAACTTTGATCGTCATCGCGTGTGCAACTCCCATGTTGCTATGCAGAGTAGTGATTGGCATTCGCGTCTTTGTGCCTTTGTGTCTTCGTGTTACGTAGAATCAACGCTCACTTTGAATTTGCCTCTTCCCACCCTCACATCCAATCTCTCATCCTTTTGCACTTCAGCCACATCGCGTATCACTTCGGTTGTTCCTTCACGAGTCACGATGGCGTAACCGCGATCTAAAATGGCGAGTGGGCTTAGAGAGTTGAGATGTTGTGTTGTGCTATTTACACGCTGACGATCTAATTCAAGACGATGTTGAAGTGCGTGGACGGCGCGCAAATTTAAATCGTCGAGTCGTTGGCGGCTGTTGGCGAGAGCAGCACGGGGTGAGAGTCCGCGCAGTGAGGCGATGTGCGCCGATAACGCCCAACGCCGATCTTGAATCTGTGATTCGATTGCCGCGATGAGTCGATTCGTTAGATCACGCAAGTCGCTAACAAGTTCACTTTGATCGGGCGTGGCGATCTCGGCGGCGGCTGAGGGCGTGGGGGCGCGGACATCGGCAGCGAAATCGGCCAACGTGAAATCGGTTTCGTGCCCCACGCCGCAAATAATCGGGGTCGGTGAAGCGGCTATCGCGCGCGCGACGGCTTCATCGTTGAAAGCCCACAAATCTTCAATCGAGCCGCCGCCGCGCGCGACGATGATCACATCCGGTTTAAGCTTGTTGGCGTTATCAACCGCTTCAACAATTTGTGATGGCGCGTCAACACCCTGCACTTGAGTCGGGCAAATGATCACTTCAAGCGATGGCGAGCGACGACGGATGACGTTGAGGATGTCACGCAGGGCGGCGGCGGTGGGTGAGGTAACGATGCAGAGTCGGCGCGGCTGGGGTGGCAGAGTCCGTTTCCGCGCCGCATCAAAGAGTCCTTCCGATTCAAGTTTCGCTTTGAGTCGTGTAAATTCACGAAAGAGATCGCCCTCACCCGAAGCGCGAATCGAATCGGCATAAAGTTGATACTGCCCACTCGCTTCGTAGACGCCAATCGAGCCGCGCACTTCCACGCGATCCCCGTCGCGCGGGCGGTAGATCATTTGCGCCGCTTGCGACTTCCACATCACGCAGCGCAGTGAGGCGTTTGAATCTTTGAGGGTGAAATAAATGTGACCCGACGCCGGGCGCGAAAAATTTGAAATCTCGCCTTCAACGGTTAACTCTTTGAGGCGGTAATCGGTCTCGAGCGTAGTGCGAATGTAGCGGGTGAGAGTGGAGACAGACCAAGTGTCGGGCATTGCGATGATCGTATATGACGGAGGGAGGTGTGTCAAACGGGAAGTGGGAAGTTCTAAGTGCGAAGTTCTAAGTGCGAAGTGAGAAGTTGGAAGTTATAATCACGCCATGAAAATTTTTAACGTTGCGCGCCCAACGGCTACCCGCCATCGGCTATCGGCTATTAGCCATTGTTCATTGTTCATTGCTTCACTGTTCATTGCCTCATGCGTCACTTCGCCTTCAACACCGAGCGCGGTATCATCGGCAACGCCGACGGGCGCGGCGGCTTCACTCGGCACTCCCGCGCCACAACCGTTGACGACACCCGCACCGGCGCAAAGCCAAACGTTGCGGATGTGGCTGCCGCCGCAATTCGCCCCATCCGCCGATACCGCGCACGGAAAAATTTTGTCGGCGCAGATCGCCGAATTTGAATCATCACAAAAATGGAAAGTGGAAACGCGAATCAAAAAAGCCAATGGGCAAGGCGGATTGATTCACGCACTGCAAGCGAGCCTCGCCGCCGCGCCGGGCGTCGCGCCGGATGTGATCGCCCTCGACTCGCAAATGCTGTTCACAGTGATGCCGTCTCTGCAACCCGTCACTCTCAACGACGCTTCCGACTTTTATCCGTTTGCGTTACAAGCCGTGCGCGTAAAAGATCAATTCGTCGCCGTGCCATTCGCGGCAGACACGATTGGGCTTGTTTACCTGACGAGTGCCAACACCCGGCCGCCGACGATGTGGAACGATTTCAAACGCGAGAACGGTCCGCTGTGGCTGCCGCTCGGCGACCCCAATGCGATGATCACGTTGCAGCAATACGCCGCGCTGGGCGGCACGATGATAGACGCCAGTGGCAAACCGTTTCTTGACGCAGCAGTGTTAGCGGATGTGTTGTCGAATTATCAAACGATGCAAAGCAATGGCGTGTTAGCAAATGGATCGATCAAGGCGATAGATGCTAGTGAGACATGGACGGCGTATCGCGAGGGACGCGCCCGACTCGCGGCGGTGACATTGAGCCAATATCTAACGGAACGCGCGCGCGTCGCCGCCACCACCTTCACCGCGATGCCGACTCGCACTGGCAACCGACTGGCGTACGCGACTCCGTGGAGCTACGCCATCATCACCACCGACCCGGCACGACGCGCCGCCGCGCTGGAATTGATCCGTTTTCTCACTACAACCGAACGGCTCGGCGCGTGGACGTTTGCCGCCAACGTGTTGCCGACCCGCAAAGGGCGGTGCAAGCGGTGATGAACGGGCAGGCATCGCCCGAAGCGGCGGCGGCGGGGGCGGCGGAAGTGGTGAATAAAAGATGAGAAGTGGAAAGTGGGAAGTTCTAAGTGCGAAGTGAGAAGTTGGAAGTTTGGGATTTTTTAATTTACATCAACTTCTCCCCCACCTGCTTAAACAATTTCGTCAAAGCATGATTGGGATACTTCACCACAAATAAGGCGTCACTGGCAAGGGTAGCCAGTTCGCTGCTATAGGGCAGAACGGCGGCGACATCGGAGTGATAGGCTTTGATTACTTTGGTCTTCACTTCGCTCAAATCGTAATCGCTTGGCGCTTGGTTGACGATCAATGATGCATGTGGCACCGAAAGTTCTTTAGCGATCTCCAAAACCAAGCTCGTGCCTTGATAATCTTTTTTGTCGAGACGCAACACAACACCGAGTGAGTCGGCGATGGCAATCGAGATCATCGTCTCTTGATTCACACCCGCGCCATTGTCAATCAACAACACATCAAGGTTTAGCGCGCGAGCAAGTTGATGCGCCCCCTCCCCTAACTGCTCCACCGTAAACCCCTTGCGAAGTAACAGCGCGCTCTCACCACTGCGACCTTCCGCCGGAACCACATACAACTTCCCTTTTTGTTTTGCGCCAAGCGATGATGTGATGTCATAAGCCGCACTATCCAGTGTGCATCGCCCAAACAAATAATCGGTCAAACTGTTTTTAACATCAAGCGATCCCAATCCGAAAAGGAGATTGAGGGTCGGCGCGTAAATGTTCATGTCCAGCACAGCAACGCGCTTGCCTTGCGCCGCTAACACGGAGGCAACGTTGGCAACGATGTGCGATTTGCCAACGCCGCGTAAGAAGGAATGGATAGAGATCGTTTTGGACATAGAGAAAAAATTCGTAACCACTCAGCCGAGCCGTCATTGCGAGCGCACTTTGCGAAGCAATCTCGGTCGCGCTATGAGATTGCGTCGTCACGAAGAACGTTCCTCGCAATGACGCTGAGCAGTCACAAAAATTCCGAAGTCTTCGAGACTTCGGAATTTTGACATCAGCCTGCTAATTTCTCCGCAACCACTTTGTACGCTTGCGTCACTTGATGATCGGGGTATTTGAGGACGAAGATGCCCGCGCTGGCTAAGGTCATCATTTCGTCGGAGTGAGGCAGGGCTGCCGCCACTTGGCAGTTATACGTTTTCTCCACCCGCGCCTTCACTTCGTCGGTGTTATACATCGGCGGGATTTTGTTCACGACAATGAATAATCGCGGCACGTCCAACTTGCGAGCGATCTCCACCGTGACACCCGTGCCTTGATAATCTTGTTGATCAGGGCGCATGATGATGCCTAAGGCGTCGGAGATGGCGATAGACAGCAGAGTCTCTTCGTTGAGTCCGGGGTGAGTGTCAATCATCAACACATCTAAATTAAGCGCGTCGGTCAAACCGCGAAAGCCATCGTTGAGCAGACCCACGTCGTACCCTTCGCGCAGCACGCGGGCGATCTCACCGGCTTTGATGCTGGACGGGATCAGAAAAACTTTTCCGGAGAGGTTTGCTTTGAGACTCGCCGTCACGTCGTGAGCGCACTCTTCGATCTTGCACTTGCCCCACAGATAATCGTTGAGCGAGTGTTTCATGTCCTCTTCTTCCATGCCAAACAACACATGGATGCCCGGCGATTGAATGTCGGTATCTACCACGCCGACGCGCATGCCTTGAGCGGCGAGGAGAGTGGTGACGTTGGCGCAGGTGTTAGACTTTCCCGTGCCGCCGCGGAAAGAGTGAATAGAAATAATTTTAGACATCGAATGTTTTCTCCAAACGGTTAAGCGTTCAGACTTCCGAAGTCTGGCAGACTTCGGAAGTCTTGTACGGAGTCATGTACGGTTTAGGTCGAGTCCCTGCCCTTGAAACGATCCCGCATCCCCTGCGCGTTGGAACGTAAATTTTGAAAATAATCGGTCTCGGTGATCTCGGCGACCTGCTTGGCTTTCTTCTGCTCGTCAATTTGGATATTCAGTTCTTCGATCTGGCGTTTGAGTTTTGTTTCGCGCAACTGCACTTGCACCGCCATCTTCTTGAAGACCTGCGCCAACTTCGTCACCTCGTCTTCGATGCGCTGGTTCAAAATGATATTGAGATTTTCTGAATCCAGTTCGCCGTCTTCCATTTTTTGCACAACGCGACTCAGGCGCACAAGCGGGCGGGTAATGGTGCCGGTGACGAGCGCGGCGGTCAGCACTAAAATGATCACGGCAGTGATGGCGACAATGTACATGCTGTTCTGCACACTCTGGCTCTGCGCTTCGATAATGCTGCCCACTTTGTCGGCGGCTTTATGAAAATCTTTGGTGCTGGTGCCGATGACGATGCCCCCGAAGATTCCTTTGTCGCGGTATACGCCGTAGCTAAACGGGATGGGGGCGTAGATCGTCGCGCGCGGCGTGCCGCCGATATTCGTAATAATCTTGATGTCACTCTTCTTCGCCATGACATCTTTATACGTTTCTTGATTCAACGCATCAGAGGCGTTGAGATTAAAGGGATGCTTCTTGCGTTCCTCATCCGACATGCCGGAAACAATCGGCGAGATCAATTGACCATCGGCGCTCATTCCGCGAATACGCGACAAAAGCGGATGGGAGATCGTGTAACCCTCATCATCAAAAATGTAAGCGTAATTGCCGGTGCGGTAATCGGGGTAAGGCGTGGCAGGCTGTTCGGCATCCGGCAGAATGTGCTGGCTGAATTCCATAATGTGCCGGTGATCGAGCGACAACACGATGATGCCGTCGAATTCCCCTTTGGCGTTGTAGACCGCCGAAGCAAAACGGATGGTCGCCTCGTAGCGGGCGTAAGCCGCGCCGTCGGTCTCACCCGAAATAGCAATGCCACCCGGCTGCGCGTTAGGCAACGAAGTATGCCAGGCGGTCATGCGCGAAACGTAAACATCACCTTGCTTTAGAGCGCGCGTGTCGTTGAAATAATTTTCGGTGCGATAGGTTGTCTTGGACGGCGAACTCACGTCACGCAGTTCCGAGTCGGGCAACGCTCTGCCATCCACAATGCGGATACGCTCGCGTCCATCGGCGCCAATGTAGGCGATCTCACGGTAGAGGGGAATAGCCTGCCGCCGATCTTGCGGCGCATTGACGGAGCCGGTGCGATACCATATCTCGCTTTGGCTCGCCTGATAGAAGGCAATGTAGCTTTCCGACGTGCGGGCAAGCAGCGTGAGAGTCTTTGTGTCGCGCACCAGTTCCTCTAAGAAACGCGAGAGGGCTTCAGCCGATTCAATGGCGCGCAGTTGCAGCGACTGCGCCGATTTGGTATCGAGGGCAGTGGCGGCAACATCGGTCGCTTGTTGGCTGGCGCTGCTATAGCCGTTCAGCGCAGTCACGCTAAGAATCAAAAGCGGAATCAAACCGGCGACCAGCGTGGTGATGGAAATTTTCCACAACAAACTTAGACGGATATGCCCCGCCCCAACAGGTGTGATTTTAGATTCTCGAGTCATAGAAAAAACCTTTTTAACTGGACTTACGCACCTTAATCACGAATGACTCGAATAAACGAATAACGCGAATTTTTGTTTTGTTTTATTCGTCAAATTCGGAACATTCGTAATATTCGTGATGAAAATTTCCGTGAACTGCGTAAGTCCAGTTTAATTAAGGCTGACGAACTTCCTCGCCGCCTTTACGAACGGTCTTGCCGTCGTAATTGTAGATGAAACTCGCGCTCTCAAAAAAACTGAACGGTATCTTGAGATCAATAGCTTTAGCGCGTTTGAAATTAATGGCAATATCGGGCGGCGAGACCACGCCCACTTTAAGATCACCGGCTTTTGCCGCCCCAAGCAAAATATCCGCGCCATACAACGCGCCGATGTAGGCATTGCTCTCAAAACTCACGCCGATAGAAAGCACCGCGCTGGCATCTCCCTCTTTCACCACATCCGGCACCACGCTCAATACCGGTATTTTACCCGCCATAGCATTAATGGTAGCGATCTCATTGAAGACCGGCGTGCTGCCGGTGATCCAGAAGATGCTGTCTTGCAAACTCGGGTCGGTCTTCTTCATCTCTTCAATCACACCGGGCATCGCCGCTTCCAGTTCTTGTTTTGCCTTCGCGTCTTGCAACACAACCACGTCAATAACGTTGATCTTGTAAACCGACGAAGCATCTTTGAGCGGCTTGACTTGAGTCTCTTTGGAACTGGTGTTGCTGTCGGCGAACATCACGGCGATGTTGCGAAGATTGGGTCGCAGTTGTTTGAGATACGCCATCTGCACTTCAATGGGGACGTTGAGTGAGGTGAAAGCAAGGTTCGTGCCGCTGCCGCTGTTGTAATCTTTAACATAATTCAACAAGACCGGGTCTTTAGAACATACTGTGACAACCGGAATAGATTTGCCTTTGTAATTGAGATAAACAAAATCGGTGGATTCGGATCCCATTGAAAAGATCAGATCAGACTTAAGGGATTCGGCTAACCCCAGCGCTGCGAGTCCTTTGTCGTTCTTCCGATCAAAGTTGACGATGGTGAATGTAGCCGGGACTTTCTTGTTGTAGAACACGTCGAGGAGAGTGCTGATCGCTGTGTCGTAGGCAGACGACTTGCGCGGATACAACACAAAAACTTTTTTCTCGCTGCCGCTCGGAGTCTTGGGCGCGATGGTGAATTTGTTAACGTCGCCCGCATCAGGGGTGATGTTCCAGTTTGCCGCCGCTTTAGCGTAGACGGCGAACCAATCTGATTTAATCGGCGCGAACGCGGAGGAGGATGGAGATGGATCGGACGGTGCCGCCGTCGGCTTGGGCGAGACGGCAACCGCAGTGGCGACCGGCGCGGACGCGGTGGCGGTTGGCGCGGCGGAACAGGCCGTGATCAAGATCGCCAGCGCCGTGATCACTATCATGAATCGATTCAGAGTCTTGATCATGTCAGTCTCCTTTGAGGTAACTTTGAGGTAACGCAAATTTTCAATTTGCGTAGCACAAATTAAAAATTTGCACTACGAAGCGCAAATTGAAAATTTGCACTACGAAGTTGCTTTGGGCGTGGTGCCGCCTAATCGAATAAGGAACAGCAGGCTAAAGACGATCATCGCGCCGCCGATCCAACTGAGGGCAAACGAACTGTCTTGATTGGCGAGCAACAAATAGCCGACGATGGTTGGACCGCTGATGTGACCGATGCGTTCGAGCAACCGATAAAGTGAGGCGGCAGAACTTTGACCCATCTCATTCGCCGTTGGCGTTTTGGCGATGTGGGTGATGATTGGCGCGTTGATTAAACCGTGCGCCAAACCCAAGAGTGCCATGCCCGTCATTAAGACTCCTACGCCGAGATAGGCAAGGTTGCCAGTCGCCAACGTATTCCAACTCACCAAACTAATTAATATTAATCCGATGCCACTGCCCAACGCGCCCAAGAACAGCACGCCTGAGGTGCGACCCAAACGATCTACCATGCGCGAGGCGTAAGCGCTGGAGATCAACACGCCGCCGGAATAGAGCATGACGATCTGCCCGACATCTTCTTGCGCGTATTGCAAGCGCGAGAGGATGAGCGGCAACGCAAAAATGGTGACGCCTGTGAGGATGCCCTTCGTCGGGATGCCGATGAACAGCATGGCTTTGACAAACTCAAAATCTTTCAAGGCATTCCGCACGCTCTGAAAAAATCCCGGGGCAGGCGGCGCCGCTTGAGCTTGGGCTTGCAAGAATCAATAGGGTCAACGTGCCGCTAACGACGAATACGTTCTGCACGCCCATGTACACCACGAGCAAGGCGCCAATGGTCGTGCCGGAGATCATGCCGCCGTTGTAACCAAAGACGATGATCGCCGCGCCTTGCGTGCGCTGCTTGCTGGTGGAGATCTGCAAAATGTAAGATTGCACGCCGACCAACAAAATCCCTTGCCCGGCTCCGGCTACAGCACCGATGAGGAACATCCAATAAAAATCATTGACCAACGCCACCGACAACAAACCCACCGCCGTTAACGATGACCCCAACACCAACAAGGGCTTCACGCCGTGCTTCTCGGCGTAACGCCCCGCCGGGATCAACGCCACGACAAAAGCAAAGAAGTAGACGGTGAAAATTGTCGAGACCAAACTTTTGTCGGCGCCAGCCGCTTTCGCCAGCCCTTGAAAATAGGGCGAGAGAAACGCGGTGCTCATGCCTTCGGCGAAGACACTGAAGAAATAATACGGTTGGATCAAACTCAAATTGTAGTCACGCTCAGCCTGAATCATGTTGGGGGTAGATTTCGGCTTGCCGGTCAACGTTTGCACCAGATCGAACAGTAGCAACGAGAGGAAGGCAGAGGCGATGAACAGCACGAAAAAGTTTTTGACGCTGCGCCACAGTTTTTCGAAGATGATGCTCTGGGGGATGCCGACGTGAACACCCAAGCGGACGGCGGCAGTTGAGCCGGCACTTAAATCGGCGGTGTATTCATAATGATTAGGATAGGGCTGCCAGTCACTGCCCACGCGGTGAGTGTCGGTGGTAATCAACGTTTTGTCGTTGGCGGTCAGAGCGATGTAACTGAGATCGGGGTTGCTGGTGCGATAATCGTTGAAGACTTTATCTAAACCGTCAAAAGCCTCTATCGTCAATCCCAAATTGAGGGGCGAGTTTAAACGCGTGCTGAGCGAATTTGCCAACGCTTTTGTTTTGGCTTGAATGCCGGTCGCATAAAGATTGATCAAGACCACCACGACCACTATCGCCATCACAAAGAAGACCGCGCTGTAACCCAAGCGTAAATTGCGGAGGAGGTGTGTTCCCATTTGCCGCTCTAACCCGACACTGAAAACGCCGAAGAGGATCATGAGGATGAGCGCCGCGATCAACACCGCCGCAAACCCGTTGTTGATCTTCTGGTTGATCACTGCGCGCGGCAGGAGAACGTGCAAACTGCCCACCGACTCAAACTTGTTCCGCAGATCAAGCGAGATGCGATAATAGTTCGGACTTTCGGTGATTTGATATGAATCTTGTTTTTCTTGCAGCTTGCTCGGAGCAAATTTTTCGTTCAGCGAAAAGTTGGGGATTTGCGAATTTGAAAAGACGATCTGTCCTTTAGGATCGGCGACGTAGATCGCCGTGATCGTCGCATCCGATTTAAGCAACGGGTCGGTGAGCGGGGAGAAGCCGGGGAACTGTTCGATGGGCAAACCGGCGATCAAAAATGTTGCCATAGAACTTTGCACAATGTCGCCCTGTGCGCCCAACTTCTCCATTTCAAAACGGGGATAAGTGCGAAACGCTTCACCGTAACCCACGTAGCCGAGCAAGACGAGCGACACCGCCAAGATCAACTCGACGCCCAACAAACGCAAAACGCGATTTTGCACTTGGGTCGTTTGACGATTGAAAAAAGAAGAGAAGCTTGGGCGAAGACCAGATATTCGGTTCATATATCACTTCAACAAATCTACAATATGCTGAATGGTGCGCGTGCGATAGGTGAGCATATAGTCCAGTCGATCTGCTAACATGCCGTAGATCAGATCGTTGTAACTCATGTTGTGTTCCTTTAACCCAATAGTCACTAAACTGATGACGTTATTCTCCGGGCGTTTGAGATCGGGTTTGGGATTCGCTTCCAGCACGTAGAGCGTGCCATCGGTGTCGGCGCGCACGTCGGCGCGGACGATAGAATTAAGCGAAAAGCCGGAATAAATTTTCCGCGCCAGATTAAGCAATTGCTGCCTCAGCAGAGTGTCCTCATCACCGATCAGGTGAGCCCGTTCTGCCGTGATCGCTTTCTTATCCATTGAGGTGAAGATCTCTTCGCCCGGTTCAAAAGAGCGTTCCACCGGTGAGAAAGCAAACGGTCCCGAGATTTTTGTCAGTTGCCCTTGAGAGCAGATCAGACCGCCGCAGACCGCCACACAAAACTCCCGCCCCGGTAAAAACATTTCGATCACCACCGTGTTATTCGTGGCGCGATAGACGTCGGTTGCCGCGTTAGTCAGATCCTCTAACCGCTTGACGACACTCACTAAAAGTGAAGCGCGCCCCGACACAGGCTTTACCACAAACGGTCCCGAATAATCACCGAAGACTTCTTTAAACCGGGCATTAGTATTCGGCTTCAACATCCCCTGCGAGGCGTTCCACGTTATGAAAGGGGCAGTGTTAATTCCTAAGGCTTGTAGTTCATATTTGAAGAGATGCTTGTTGTCGAGGATGGTGGAATTTAATGGATTGTGCCCGACGTAGGGGATGCCGAGCATTTCCAGTGTGGACGGCGTGTGCGTCACCGGGCTGTAACCCTGCACCCCACCGCTGTTCAACCACACCAGATGAATGTTTTCATCTTTGAGCCGTTGCGCGAGGTGCATGTCATCCGGCAAAAGAGCCACATGTCGAAAACCCAATTCGCGCAATGCCGCTTGAATATCGCGCGCCACCATTTCATAACTTTTCCAAGAACGCGGGTTATGAGTCTTATGGATCACCGCGCCTTCCACTTGTTTGTCGCCGCCATAGACCACGGCGATGCGAAGCGTTTGGCGCAGCACGTCGAGATAATCTGACAGTAAATGGAAGTCGTAAATAAATTGCTTGTCTATTTCTGCCGAGACTTGACTCTGACTGTAAGGGCGAGCGGCCGCTCGCCCCTTCAGAACAATGCCAAAATGCGGATTAGAGACGCAACCCACCACGCCTCGTGAGCAGTCACGAATTACGCAACCAGTTTCGCCGCCAATTGCTTTAGTTGTTGAGTCACCGGACTGTCAGGATACTTGATGGCAAAGATGCCCGCGCTGGCGAGCGACATCATCTCGTCCGAGTGCGGCATGACCGCGCCCACTTCGCAATTGTAAATCTTTTCCACGCGCGCTTTCACTTCGGCGGGGTCGAAGCCTTCGGGAACTTTGTTGACCACCATGATCATGCGCGGGACTTCAAGACGGCGGGCAACTTCAACGGTGACGCTTGTCCCTTGGTAATCTTGTTGATCGGGGCGCATGATGATCACCAACGCATCGGAGATCGTGATCGACAGCAGCGTCTCTTCATTCACGCCGGGATGGGTGTCAATCATCAACACATCCAACTTCATCTTTTGAATCAATTGCAGGATGCCGTCGTTGAGCAAACCCACGTCGTACCCCTCGCGCAGCACGCGGGCGATCTCGCCCGGCTCGATACTCGACGGGGTGAGGAAAATTTTCCCCTTGATCACCCCCCCGACTCGCGCCGTCACATCCATCGCCGTCTCCTCGATCTTGCACTTGCCCCACAAATAATTATTGAGCGAGTACGGCAATTTTTCTTCGGACAATCCAAACAAGACGTGAATGCCCGGCGACTGTATATCCGTATCTATTACACCCACGCGGCGACCTTCTGCCGCCAAGAGTGTGGCGATATTTGCCGTCGTGTTGGATTTGCCCGTGCCGCCGCGGAAGGAATGAACAGAAATAATTTTTGACATGCGTTCCCTTTTCGTCAGTATTTTAACTGTTTAAGGTGTGTTCAAGATAAGCCCGCTACGCATCCCATTATAACGGGGATGTGCCAGTTGTCTCAAATTTTCTTCAACTCCCTTATGGCTAATTCAACAATCGCTCTTGTCACAAAAAGGGTGCTCGTTGAATCGAGATCTGAGATACAGCGTTCTGCCTCTTCTAGTGAAATTCGACCATCACGATACGCCCTGACGATAACGCCCAAAGAGCCAACCGGGGTTATGCCCAAACGTTTTGCGGCATCACGCGCCGCCAGATCGTCCGTCAATAACGTCACGACTTTGAGATTTTTGCAAAGACACAAACACTCACATTCCCCTGCCTGTAATTTTTCAAGAGCATTCTCTCGCACAAATTGAGCAACATCTTCTGACGACAAAGCATGTCGTTGTATATTGGGCAGACCTGATAACGCAGATGACGCCACTCGCCCACGTTCAACCGTCTCGCTCCAAACCGCATCGGGGAGGTGAATCGGGCTAAAAATTTGCAGAAGCGGTAATACTTCGATTTCTGAGAGATGGATGATCGGTCCCGAATCAACAACGACTTGATTTAATTTCGCCTCGCCCATGCCAAGTCCTCCATCATCGCTTGATGTTGCCGTTCCGCCAATTCCACCCAATCTATGCCAACTGCTTTAATAGCTTCCTCGCGCGAGATTTCTTTGTGTAAATATCGCGCCAAAGTTCGCTCGCGCCACAACTGACGCAAGCCTGTTTCCAGAGCTAATGCCATTATTTCCGACTCGGTTTTGTGCGTTTCACGCGCAATTGTTTCAAGATATGTTAAAACATTGACCATGGTTCGATCCTCCTCGCCAAGATTATGAGCAACTCTTGATCACAAATTCAATCAGAAATCCCCCATCATTTTACATCCTAAACACTCCGTACCGTGTTTCTTCCTGCGGCGCGTTATACGACGCCGAAAGAGCCAATGCCAATACGCGGCGCGTCTCAGCGGGATCGAGAATGCCGTCATCCCACAAACGCGCGGTGGAGTAATAGGGGTTGCCTTCGTGTTCGTATTTCTCTAACGTCGGGCGTTTGAACTCGGCGGCTTCGTCCGGAGTCATTTGTGGTTTGCCTTCGCGCGCCAGTTGATCTTGCTTCACGGTTAATAAAACATTCGCCGCTTGCTCGCCGCCCATCACGCTGATGCGCGCATTCGGCCACATCCACAAGAAGCGCGGCTGATAGGCTCGCCCGCACATGCCGTAATTACCCGCGCCAAAACTTCCGCCGATGATCACCGTGAACTTCGGCACGCGCGCATTTGAAACGGCGTTGACCATCTTCGCCCCATCTTTGGCGATGCCGCCCGCTTCATATTCTTTGCCGACCATGAAGCCCGTTACGTTTTGCAAAAACAAAAGCGGGATGTTTCGCGCCGCGCACAGCTCAATGAAGTGCGCGCCCTTCAACGCGCTCTCGCTGAACAGCACGCCATTGTTCGCCACAATGCCAATGGGATAGCCTTCGATGTTGGCAAAACCAGTCACCAACGTTGTGCCGTAGTTCGATTTAAATTCGTGCATCTCACTGCCATCTACGATTCTCGCAATCACCTCACGCACATCGTACGCCTGCCGAAACGATTCGGGAATCACGCCATACAACTCTTCAATAGGATGCAAAGGTTCTCTTGACGCACTACGCAATACGGAATACGTTTTCTTCGTATTCAACGTCGCCACGATCTCCCTCACGATCTCAATCGCGTGATCATCATCTTCGGCAAAATGATCGGCTACGCCGGATTTATGGGTGTGAACAAAGGCGCCGCCCAAATCTTCTGCCGAAACTTCCTCACCTGTTGCCGCCTTTACCAGTGGGGGTCCTCCCAAAAAAATTGTCCCCGTGCCTTTAACGATCACCGTCTCGTCGCTCATCGCCGGAACATACGCCCCGCCCGCCGTGCAACTGCCCATCACCGAAGCGATCTGCGGAATGTTTAACGCGCTCATGCGCGCTTGGTTATAAAAAATTCTGCCGAAGTGATCGCGGTCAGGAAACACGTCGGCTTGCATCGGCAAAAACGCGCCGCCCGAATCCACAAGGTAAATGCACGGCAGATGATTCTCCAGTGCCACTTCTTGCGCCCGCAAATGCTTCTTCACCGTCAGCGGCAGGTACGAGCCGCCCTTCACTGTCGCATCGTTAGCGATGATCAAACACTCACGCCCGCTGATTCGCCCGATGCCCGTCACCACGCCCGCGCTCGGTGCTTCGTTGTGATACATCTCCCACGCCGCAAGCGGATTCAACTCCAAGAACGGCGAACCTTGATCGAGCAATTTATCAATGCGTTCGCGCACAAACAGTTTTCCCTGCTCGTGATGCCGCCTCAGATACTTTTCACCGCCACCCTGCCCCACCAGACTTAATCGCCCGCGCAGTTCATCCACCAATTTGCGATTATGCGCCGCGTTGCGTTTAAATTGTTCGTCGTTCGTGTTGAGTTGTGATTCAATGAGCATAGTCGAGTAGTCACCTTGTCGAGTAGTCGAGTAGTCAAAGTATAATCGAGACTACTTGACTGCCAGATTACTTGACTACCTGACTACCATGACTCCATCACTCATCATCCACGGTGGCGCGGGAGAAATCCCCGACCACGAAGTTAACGCCTACATCAACGGCTGCCGCCTCGCCGCGCAACACGGTTGGGAATTTTTGCAAAAAGGTAAAAGCGCATTAGATGTCGTGGAAGCGGTTGTCCGCATCCTTGAGGATGATCCCGTGTACGATGCCGGGCGCGGTTCGCATCTCACCTCATCCGGCGAAGTAGAAATGGACGCTATCATCATGGACGGCGCGACGCTCAACATGGGATCGGTGGCAAACATCAAACACACCCGCAACCCCATTTCGCTGGCGCGGCTCGTCATGGAAAAGAGTCGGCACAACATGATCATCGGCGCGGGCGCGGAAGCGTTTGCCTTGACTCAAGGGATGCCGTTATGCGCCAATGAAGAATTGATCGTAGAACGTGAGCGACAGCGCTGGATCGAATCACTCGCTAAGAAATTTAAAATTGAATCACACGGCACAGTGGGCGCCGTCGCCCGCGATATTAACGGACATCTCGCTTCAGCCACCTCCACCGGTGGAACGTCGAACAAACTTCCAGGGCGAGTCGGCGACAGCCCCTTAGTTGGCAGCGGCGCATACTGCGATGATCGCGCCGGGGGATCATCAGCAACAGGTCACGGCGAATCGTTGATGAAGATCGTCATCAGCAAAAGCGCGTGCGACTTAATGGAATCAGGCCTCACCGCGCAGGCGGCGGCTGACGCAGTGATCCAACGCCTAAAGGATCGCGTGAGCGGCGCAGGCGGAGTGATCTTAATTGACAAAGAAGGTCGCACCGGTTTTGCTTACAATACGCCGCGTATGGCGAGGGCGTATGTGACAGCTCAAGGCAAGATCGTCGCAGATTGTTAACCGACGTATTTCGTAATGCGTATTCCGTTTCGTTACGCAATACGAAATACGCAATACGCAAATTACCAATTACCCTATGCAAACTTTCCGCATCTTCGGCGTCCCCATGGATTTAGGTCAACGACGGCGCGGCGTGGATATGGGACCGAGCGCACTGCGTTACGCCGGACTCGATTCGCGTTTGCGCGATCTGTGTCACACCGTTTTTGACAACGGCAACCTCATCGTGCCTCTACCCGAAAACGAGCCGCCCGACTCGAGTCGGGCGCGGCATTTGCAAAGCATCGCCGGGGTATGCTGCGATGTGTACGAAAAAGCAAAAAGTTGTTTTGAAAAAAATGAAACGGCGATCTTCTTGGGTGGCGATCACTCGATCAGCATTGGCACGGTCTCGGCGATGACTGCCAATCACACCAACGAGCATCGTGTCGGCATGATCTGGGTGGACGCGCATGGAGATTTTAATACCCCAGAGACCACGCCATCCGGCAACGTGCATGGCATGGCACTCGCCGCATTATTAGGTCGCGGCGCAAAAGAATTAACCGACATCGGCGCGGTGGGCGCCAAGCTGCGCTCATCCGAAGCGGTGTTGATCGGCGTGCGCGATTTAGATTCGGAAGAACGGGCGGCGTTACTCGATTCGGGAATTTTGGTGATCACCATGCGCGACGTGGACGAGATGGGCATGGCGGCGGCGACGCATCAGGCGTTGAGCCGGTTAGCGCATGTGAGTCACATTCACATCAGCCTCGACATGGATGTGATGAACCCCAACGAAGCCCCCGGAGTCGGCACCCCCGTGCCGGGTGGACTCACCTATCGTGAAGCGCACCTGCTCATGGAAATTTTGCACGACAGCAATAAAATTTCGTCGTTGGATATTGTCGAAGTGAATCCGATTCTGGATGAACACAACCGCACAGCGCAGTTGGGCGTGGAACTGGCGGCGTCGTTGTTTGGTCAGAGGATTTTGTAAATGGGTCTCATTTCAACGCATGATTACACAGATGCGTTAAGGGGCAAGTACTATCCGTGCAAACTTCTACTCCCGCGAGTTCGGCGCACATCACTTCGCCGACAGAGAGCTCTGTGACCACCCGCGCGCCGCGTCGGTGATAGAACTTGGACGACGAAAGCCAAAAGAGTTGCGAGAAATTCATCTTTTTGGCAACCTCACACGCTGTTCGATATGAAGCGACACCCCAGCCACGCTGCGCCCATTCGTGATCGGTGCAGTGCCATGGCGCCACCCCATGTCCCGTCATCACAACGTGCGGCAGATGAACCGCCACCTGTTTCCACCCTTTTGCCTCATGCCGCCGCAGAGAGAAAAAAGCCTGCGCTTTACCGGCAGCCAGCACCCACACAATATCTTTCCCGGTGCGCGAGCGCAGCGCCTCTCCAAAACTTTTTACTGCCGACTCGGCTTGCTTCTTGGTTTCGGGAGCAACGCCGTCCCACAACCGCTTCTTCTCTAAAAACCCCAGCCACATTTTAAGATCGTTGGAGGTGGCGTCGCGCACCACGTAACGCAATTGTCGGGTATCAGTAATCACAGTCTCTCTCGGATACTATAAGAATCAGATTTCTTCGCCGATCTTTCCAACGCCGTCATCAACTCTGCCACCTTAATCGGTTTGCTGATGTAATCATTCATCCCCGCCGCCAGGCATTCTTCACGATCCCCCTGCATCGCATTCGCCGTCATCGCCACGATGCGCGGCTGTTTGTGCGCCGCATACTGGCTGCGAATCTGCCGCGTCGCCTCCAGCCCGTCCATCTCCGGCATCTGCACATCCATCAAAATCAGATCATACTCCTGACGATCCAACGCTTGCAAAACTTCCAGACCATTCGCCACCATATCAGCGCGGTAGCCGAAACGCTCCAACATCCTCAACGCCAATTTCTGATTCACCAAATTATCTTCCGCCAACAGCACGCGCAGAGGACAGCGCTCGCCCAGAGTCAGATCAAACTGCGTCTCGGGCAACTGCAACGTTCCCGTCACTTTTTTCTTGGGGCTTGCCGCCAGCACTTCTGCCAACACGTTGTAAAGTTGTGAGGCTTTCACCGGCTTGGTTAAAAACGCGGCAAACAATTCATTCACCCCATCTTCGCGCGACCCCATTGAAGTCAACATCACCATTGGCAACTGCTTGGCGTCGCGCCGCTCACGGATCGCCCTCGCCAGCATCATGCCATCCATCTCCGGCATTTGCATATCGAGCAGCGCCAAATCAAACGACTCGCCACGATCAATAATCGCCAACGCTTCTTGACCCGAACTCACGGCTTGCGGATTCATTCCCCACGATCCGATCTGCTTGATTAAGATCATGCGATTCGTCGCGTTGTCATCCACGATCAACACCCGCTTCTCTTTCAGCGGCGAAGGCGTCATCGCTAAATGAGCCGACGCCACTGCGGGCACCGTCTCGGCGCGGATCGTGAAGTGGAACGTTGATCCTTTGCCCAACCCTTCACTCTCCGCCCACATCGTGCCGCCCATCATCTCCGCCAGCCGCTTGCTGATCGCCAAACCCAACCCGGTGCCGCCATACTTGCGCGTGGTCGAAGTGTCAATTTGCGAAAACGATTTAAACAACCGATCACGCTGCCCGGGCGAAATGCCGATGCCGGTGTCACGAACGCTGAAATGCAGAGTGCGGAATGCGGAATGCGGAATCGATTCGCCATTCATCATTCCGCATTCCACATTCAATACCACTTCCCCCTTCTCCGTAAACTTAACCGCGTTGTTCAACAAGTTAATCAAAATCTGCCGCAGACGAGTCACGTCGCCTTTGATCGCCAATGGCACATCGTAGTCAATCGAGATGGCGAGTTCCAGTTTCTTCTCCACAGCCTTCGTCGCCAACAAATCCACCGCCGACTCGATGCACTCGTGCGTGTCAAACGCTTGATTCTCCAAATCCATCCTGCCCGATTCGATCTTGGAGAAATCCAAAATATCATTAATGATGGTCAGCAACGCGTCGCCGCTGTTGCGAACCGTTTCCACAAAATCGCGCTGCTCGGCGTTGAGCGGCGTGTCGAGCAACAATCCGGTCAGACCAATCACGGCATTCATCGGCGTGCGAATCTCGTGGCTCATGCTCGCCAAAAATTCGCTCTTGGCTTTGTTGGCGCCCTCCGCCGACGCTTTAGCATCTTTCAAATCCGATTCGTAAAGTTTGCGCGCCGTAATATCGCGCGCAAAGAACGACACACCCGTCACTTGGTTACCGGAAAGAATTGGGTTAAAAGAAATTTCGACATCCGTCGGCTGATCGGGAAAATCGTAATGCTGTTCAACCGTAAACCGTTCACTCTTCAAAGCGCGGTCACACAACATCTTCCATATCGGTTGCAGATCACCGGGCAGCGCGGCAAGCATATCCGTCCCGTGCGCCAACTTAACGCCGTAGACGCGCTCAAACAAATTTTTGAACGCCGTGTTAAAAGTAAGCAAGCAATAGTGAGAATCCACCGACCAGATCGAGTCGTTGGTGTTTTCGATCAACGCCGTCAATCCGGCTTCGCTCTTGCGTAAACGTTCATTCGCTTCAGCCAGAGGGTTAAATAAATTATCACGCAGAATGGCGTTAGCAAAGAGCACGCTGGAGATAGCAGTGGTCAGGCTGGCTAAAGCGTACGGGCGAAGCGCCGGTGTGAACACCGTCGTGAAAACACCTATCATCAAAATGATTGCGCCCACCAACAGTTTGCCCGCGCGCCCGTGCCGCGCCACCCACAAACAACCCACCGAAGTTAAATAATAAATGTAGCCGACGAAGAAGAAGCCCAGCCCCAACAACTCCATCTTATATTCGTAGGCTGTCGGCGTCACCATCGGGTCGCCGACGATCTTGCCTTGATACAGGAAAAAAGTGTAAATCAAAAAGATCGGCAGCACGATCACTGCCATCACTTGCACCCAACGCCGATCCCACATCCGCGCATAATGGGAGACGAAGAGAAACAACATCATGCTGTTCAGCCCCGCGCCCCAAAAATTGAGATAGAAGTACGGCATGATGTCTATCCCGATGATCGGCGAGACGCGCGACATGAAGTTGCCTAAAGCCCACAGGATGACCGTGATCAGGTACAGCGCCATCAATTGATTCTCGCGCTGGCGCGGCGATTGCCATAGAATCAAAAGGAACATCGCCACCGCAATGACGATGCTGGTAGCCGGAATCCCGAAACCGAGAAAGGCAATGATCGAATTACTCATTCAACTTAATTGTAACCTGTTTTTCTTGTGAGAAGTATAATCGCGGATAGCAGATGGCGGATAGCAAATAGCAGATAGCGTATCGCGGATGGAATGGCTCTTTGCGCTTTTGGGATTTTGGGATTTGGGATTTTGTCATTGTTCATTCTTCATTGTCTCATTGTTCATTTATGAAAATTCTTTCTCCGTTTATCAATTTTGATTCTGATTTTTGCTCTCGCCGCGTGTGACGTGATACGGGCGTTTGCCCCGGTGGTGCTGCCGCAACCCACCGCGCTGCCGACGAACACACCCTACCCCACTCCGACCCCGCAGCCGGGGGTTGTGGTGCAAGTTAAGATTCGCGCTCCGGCGAACACACCTTCAGGATCATCCATCGTGCTGAACATCCCGGATCGGGTGGGCGGACTCGCCAACAAAACTTACATCCTCACTAACAGCGGCAACAATATATGGACGACCACTTTCAACGCTACTGTGGGGTCACTGCTTCGTTATCGCTTTCAACGGATCAGCGGTGGGCAGGCAATCGGCGAAACTTTGGCAAACGGTTCATTAGCGGGTGACCGCATCACCTTGATCGGCGGCAGTATGAATCTTGAGGACTCGATCAACGGTTGGGCGGATACGCCGTTCATCGGCGATAAGGGGCGCATCAGCGGGATCATCAAAGACGCTTCATCGAATCAGGGAGTCGCCGGATTGATCGTCATGGCAAGCGGGCAGCAAACCACGACGGGCTTCGACGGCGAATATAATTTTTATAACGTGCTGGCAAATGCGCCCACGCCCGTCACCGTGTTCGCCCCCGAAGGATCCTTCCGCGCCCAAACGAAAAACGCCGCCGCGCCCAAAGACGGCGTCACCCAATTAAATTTTTCGGTCAACGCCGCGCGAGCGGTTAAAGTTTCTTTCATCGTCGCCCTGCCCATTGACTCGGTGAAGAGCGCGCCGATTAAACTCGCCGCAAATATCTTGCAGATGGGCGATACGTTTAACAGCAATCCGGTGGGCAGCACCATCGCCGTGCAGCGCATGATCTCGCTCGCGCCGTTGCCCGATGGACGATGGGCGGCGACGCTGAGTCTCTACGAAGGGATTGACTTGCGATACAAATACACGTTGGGTGGACCGAACATCAACGCCGAACTGGGCGCAAGCGGCGAACCTGTTGCGCGGCAGATCGTGTTGGGTCCCGACGACGTGATCATCCAAGATCAAGTGATCACTTGGAAACGATCTATTGATGCGCCGGTTAATTTTTCGCTCGGCGTCCCGGACTCAACGCCCAGCGCCGACACGGTG
>JACRLA010000042.1 GCA_016215145.1 Chloroflexota bacterium | reverse complement strand
GGCGCGAGATGAGTTCGGCGAGTCGATCCGGGATCGCTTCGAGAACAATGGCGAAGCATCCGGCATCTTGCAGAGTCAGTGCATCATCAATCAAACGCCGCGCAGCAATGGCGGTGCGCCCTTGTGCTTTGTATCCGCCTAATTGATTCACTGATTGCGGCGTGAGTCCGATGTGTCCCATCACGGGGATGCCGACGCCGACAATCGCTTCCGCTGTCGCCGCCACTGCCCGTCCACCTTCCAACTTAATCGCATCCATATTCGCTTCGGACAAAAACCGTCCGGCGTTGCGAACCGCCTCTTGTGCGGAAACTTGATACGACATGAAAGGCATGTCGCCGATGAGCAAAGGAATCTTCGCGCCGCGCGCCACGGCTTTGGCGTGATGCAGCATATCGTCCATCGTCACGGCGAGCGTGTTGTCGTAACCCAGCACAACCATGCCGAGCGAATCGCCGACGAGCAAACAATCTATGCCAACGCGATCCGCGGCGAGCGCGGTGGCGTAGTCGTAAGCGGTAAGCACGGTGATAGGTTCGCCGTGTTCTTTGCGCTCACGAAAAGTGAGTGTTGTAATTTTTTTACGTGGAGCTGTTTGAGTGGACATGGCTTTCTTCTCCTTTGAGTAAGATGCCTCGAATGGGGATTGGCAATTAGTAATTGGTTGTTGGTCATCTCGCTTCGTGAAGAATGCGAGCGATAGTTAAAGTATAGCATGATGAGGAAGCGAGTCCATGATAATATCACCCCAAAGGATCGCCATGAGTCACCTTATACCTTCACCTGAACTTGCTACCACCGTTCGACGTCGGGTAGACGAACTGCGTCCAAACTCTCTCGGAGATTGGCCAACGCGGGTTTGCAAGGAAGAACTCAATGCCCTTCCACTACATGGCAATGTGGTTTATCTCTGGGCGCTCCGTCCCGATGGAACAATTCTCTGCATGGATCACGAAGCGTTTAACCACCCGACAGAGCCGGAAACCGATCCGTTGATCATTTACGCCGTCCTCGAACATGGGGCGCGGATATATCCCGAACTGCAATCGTGGGTGCCGCCTCGTCCTGCGGGCGCGCAACAATGTGACGTCTGTCAGGGAAGTGGTACGCCGAAACAAAGCGCTGACGCAATCACTCACTGTTTCAAATGCCGTAGCTTAGGCTGGTTCATTCACGGACAATGAAATGAGAGGAGAAACAAAATGGACGGTGATATTTTAAGAGGTAAACGCGCGCTGATTACGGGCGCATCCAGTGGGCTGGGCGTTGCTTTCGCAAAAGACCTTGCCGCGCGCGGATGCAATTTAATTCTTGTCGCACGGCGAGATGATTTATTGAGGAATGTTCAAAGAGAAATTTCCGACAGATACAAAGTGGAAGTGGAAATTGTTTCGATGGACTTGTCGGCGGCAGAGTCGCCAACGGCGTTATACGAGCAAATTAAAAAAGCTGGGCGCGCGGTGGATGTTCTGGTCAACAACGCCGGTTTCGGCGTGTACGGCGAGTTCAAAGATGTCTCTTGGAAAAAAGAAAAAGAGATGTTGGATCTCAACATGATCACCGTCACGCATTTAACAAAATTATTCTTGAGCGATATGCTGGATCGAAACTTCGGCTACATTTTGAACGTGGCGTCTACCGGCGCGTATCAGGCAACGCCGCTCTACGCGATCTACTCCGCCACGAAAAGTTTTGTCCTACTTTTCAGCGAAGCGTTAAACTACGAACTCAAAAACACAAACGTAAAATGCACCGTCCTTTCGCCGGGAGTCACCGAAACCGAGTTTCATAAAGTCGCGGGTTAGCAATACGGTTGGTATCACCGCGTGACGATGATGAAGAGCGAAGACGTTGCACAGATCGGAATCGAATCTATGCTTAAAGGCAAACCCAGTTTGGTCGCCGGTCTAATGAACGCGATCACCATTTGGCTCAACCGTTTTTCGCCACGCAGCCTGTCCACCGCATCCGCGTATCATCTTATGAAGTAGATCTGATCAATCACACTCTCTCAAACCATGAACACTTCTCGTCCCATCTCACATCTCATCGAACCGCAACACACTATCGAAGGCGCGGGCGTGTTGCTGCTCCGCTCCATCGCGCCGCGTGTCTCCAACGAATACGATCCGTTTTTGCTGTTCGATCACTTCGCTTTCAACAAACCCATCGAAGGTCCACCCGTCGGCTTCCCCATGCATCCACATCGTGGCATCGAGACCGTCACCTACATGCTCGAAGGCTCGGTCAATCATCGCGACAGTTTGGGCAACGCCGGTTTAATTGGACCCGGTGATGTGCAGTGGATGACGAGCGGGCGCGGCATCATGCACGAAGAAATGCCGCGGCGCGGCGCGAGCGGCATCATCAACGGTTTTCAGTTGTGGGTGAATCTTCCGGCGAAATTAAAGATGACAACCCCACGCTATCAAGAGGTGAACGCGGCGACGATCCCCACTGTGACTCATCACGGGGCTGCCATCCGCCTCGTGGCAGGCGGATTCAATGGGCGGCTTGGTCCCGTGACCGAGATCGCCGCATCACCGTTATATATGGAAGTGAACTTGAGTCCGTCATCATCATTCAACATTTCCATCCCACGCGGACACACCGCGCTGGCTTATCTATTTGAAGGATCAGCGCGTTTCGGCGTGAATCGTGATGAAGTGGAATCAGTTCACATGATCGTGTTCGACGACGGCGATCAAATCGAAGTTGAAAGTGAAAACGGCGCGCGCTTCATGCTCATTGCTGGCGCGCCGTTCGGTGAACCCATTGCCCCTTACGGTCCCTTCGTGATGAACACTCCGCAAGAAATTCAACAAGCGTTAATGGAACTACGGAGTGGGACGTTTATAAAATAACATGACATCTCAAACGTCATTGCGAGCGCACTTTGCGAAGCAATCTCGGTCACGCCCTTCGGCTTCACTCAGGGCAGGTTTTGAGATTGCTTCGCTCGCGGAGAACGCTCACTCGCAATGACACACGAACAGTTACTTCACCACAAAATTAAACGTCGCCGTCTTGCCATCACTGGCATCCTTCATCGTCAACAACAACTTCGCATCAAAGATTCCATCACTTTTATTCTGCGGCACATCGGGAAAAAATAATTGTGAGGTAATGACGGGTCCGTTCGGCGCTTGCACTTTGAAGTGAATGTGTTCGGTGCGCCCCGGATACAAACCCGGTATCACCGTCGTCAGTTGATAACGCCCTGCTTCATCAGTGAACTGATGCCCACGCAAAACGTAACCCGCATTATCATACTGCCCGCTCGCATCCGCTTGCCAAAAATCTAACCACGCCCGCGCTACCGGTCTGCAATCTGCGGTGAGAACAAAACCACTGACCACCAGTTTGATTCCTTTGGTGTTTGATTCAAGCAATGAGGCGCGTTGAGGCGTGTTAGATTTGTAATACGGACCTTCAGTCATCGCTGGAGTTAATTGAGCGGGCGACATGCACACTGATTCAGGTGATGCCGCCGATGCTTGCGTGAGCGATTGCGTCGGTTGAACTATCGGCGGCAGCGCGGCAAGAGTTGGCGCGATCTGTTGTGATTGTCCACAAGCAGTGAGCAACATCACCAGACTCGTCAGTAGAAATTTCTGTTTGATCATTCTCTCTTCTCCTTGAAGTGGATATGGAGAGAATGGTATAAGGTGTCTATGAAGAAAACGTGTGGAGAAGATGGGAAAGAGATGAGAGATGACCCTTGAAATTATCCGACTCGTTGACGAACTTGCCGCCAACGCTTGGGCGGCGCACACGAATCAGATCGTGAGCGGTTGGCGGCTGCGCTGGAATGACGGCATCACCGGACGAGCCAATTCCGTTTGGGCAGGATCGTTGGGCGAGGATCGGATCACACTTGAAGATCGAATCAAGATCGCCGAAGAGTTTTATCGGCGACGCAACGCGCCAACAAAATTTCACATCTGCCCCGCCACTCAACCCGCGCATTTAGATTCGATTCTCGAATCACGCGGCTACGTCATCATCACGCCAACCGACGTGCAGATTGCGCCCGTTGATTCGGTGTTAGAACTCTCGGCTTCAAACTATAGCGTAAGCGTCTCCGAAAATTTTACGGAGACGTGGCTTGAAGCGTTTTGCAAACTGAGCGAGCAAACAGAAGCGCGAGCGATAAATGCTCGGCGCGAAATTCTGCGGCACATCGCGCCGCGCGCCGGTTATGCTTTGTTGAAGATAGATGATCAAAACGCGGCGGTGGGTTTGGGCGTGGTCGAGCGCGGCTGGATCGGACTCTTTAGCATTGATACAGGCGCGGCGTTTAGAAAACGCGGCGCGGCAACGGCAATCATCGGAGCGTTGCTGAAGTGGGGGCAAACGTTTGGCGCAACGCAAACCTATTTGCAGGTAGTGCCGCAAAATATGGCGGCGATGAATTTGTATGCCAAGTTAGGGTTTAAAAAGTTGTATCAGTATCATTATCGAGAACTTACCCCCACCTAACCTCCCCCATTTGCGAAGTCACAAATGGGGGAGGCAGGAGGGGGTCTTGACTCTCCCCCTACTAGAGGGCGTATAAGCACTACAGACCCGAAGGGTTTATGAAACCCTTCGGGTCTACCGCAACAACAGATGATCAAAATCGGAAATTTTTCTAAACTCAGTCAGGTGTCGGTGAAGACTCTGCGTTACTACGACGAGATGGGTT
>JACRLA010000041.1 GCA_016215145.1 Chloroflexota bacterium | reverse complement strand
GCATACTTGATGCTGCGTCAAGGCATCGAAGACCCCGACAAACGCGCCCGATTCGGATCGGTCTACGGCATCGTCGGCTTCGTCAGCGTGCCGATCACGTATTTCTCTATTTATCTGTGGCGCACGATTCACCCCGCCGTATTCGGCAGAAACGAGTCGGAAACCAAGATGAGCATGGAACCACAAATGCTTCAGACGTTCATCTTCTGCAACATTTTCTTTATGGTGCTGTTTGTCACCCTGCTCTGGCATCGCTTCCGTCTCGAGAATCACACCGCGCATGTCGAAGAATTACGAATGAAAGCGAGTAATGCTTAATTATGTTCACTCAAACCCCTGATACCTCGTGGTACATGATCGTCGCCTACACCGTCTTTATCACCCTGCCGACTCTGTTCATTGTCAGCATGATCTGGCGACAAAGGAACTTGAAGAAAGATGAGGAGATGATCAGCAGCTTGCTGAAGGACGAGAAAAAGTAAAAGAAGAGGCGACCAAAAGGTCGCCTCTTCTTTATCGTATAATTAAGGCGAGGAACTTCACCATGAAACCCGCAAAAACTCGTTCCACTGCAAAAGGTCTTGCCCGCGAAATGCGAGGCGGTGAGACTTACGAATACTATTCGCTCGGGAAATATATTGTTGCCGCACCCGGTGTTTGCGGCGGCAGACCCACGTTTAAATACACGCGCATTGAAGCGGGATTCGTTCTCGATCTCCTTGCAAACGGCTGGACAATTGATGAAGTGATCAAGGAATATAAAGCGAGCAAACTTTCGGCGAAAGCAGTGCGCGAGGCGATCAATTTAGCGAAAGAAGCTTTTGTGCAATCATCGCTTGTATTGCAGCTCGCTACATGATCGTCCTCGACGAAGGAATACACGGGCACTTTATTATTAAGCCAATTGCGTCTTGGTATAACGGGCGCGTCATTTCTGTAACGGCTCTGCGCCCAAAAACTGTCATCAAAGATGACGCCATCCCTTCCCTTCTCCGTGCCGCCTCACGCCCCACGTTCATCACCATCAACACAACAGACTTTTGGCGCATTGTCCCTGCCGATGCGCGTTACTGTATTCTTTGCTTCGATCTCGATGCAAAGCAAATTAAAACGCTTCCCGACTCACTGCGCCGTCTTCTTCAGTTGACCGAGTTCAAGACAAGAGAAGCCCGTCTTGGCAAAGTCGTGCGCGTGCGATCAAATCGAATCGACTATTACGAATTAGACAAGCGTATTCACACATTAACGTGGTCTGATTAATCATCCGTGTTAGGATCTTCGCCATGACTCTTCTCACCGCCGCCGATGAACGTGGTCTTAAAGGGTTAAGTCTCGACAGCCGCGTGCGCCAATTGTTTTACGGTCTGCCGCACGAGACGGTCAAAGAGCTGGCTGACCGCATCCCCGTAGAATCGCGCAATCAAAAATTGATCTACATGCGCGACGGCGTGGAGGACGTGATCAACGTTATGCTGCGCCCCATCGCCGTGATGCCCGATCAAGTTTCTTACTTCCACGTCGTCTCGCTCGCCATCATCAACGCCCTCAAACGTCTGCCCGATCTTTACATTCAAGATTTTGCCATCCGCGAGATCGTGCCGTTGAACCCCGACGAAGAAAAATGGTTGTGGGATACGTGGCAGCAAAGTCACCGCGAAGACAACCCGGTGTTCGGGCGGCTCGATGCTATGGTGGATTTTACGAGTCCGATGTGGAAGGATTCGTTGAACTTCGTCGAACCGAATCTCTCCGGAGTGGGCGGCATCCACTTGATCCCCAGCTGTGAACAAGCGATGACCGACGCGGTGCTGCCGACTCTACAATCGCACGCTCCCGATCTTCATCTTGAACCCGGGCTCGATCTGCGCGAGATGTTTATCCAAGAGATACTCGATCATCTTGAAGCCATCCACCGACCCAATGGCACGTTGTGTTTTATTGATCCCAAATATGCCGGTGATGGTCCCGAAGAACTTGCAGCGTTGACCGAATACTATAAAGAGACTCGCGGGCTGACCGTCGTTCACGCCGATCCGTCGGAACTATATGTGCGCGGCGGCGAGGTGTGGTATGAAGACACAAAAATTGATGTGGCGTATCGTGATTACGAAGTGCGCGACTTGATCGAGATGGAGAAGGACGATGGACTCGACATCAAGCCGATGAAGATTCTATTTAAAGAAAATCGCGTCGTCTCCTCAATGGCGGGCGATTTTGATCACAAATCTACTTGGGAGATTCTGACCGACCCGCGCTTCACCGAAAAATACTTCACCGCCGATGACCGCCATTATTTTAAACGCCACGTCTTGTGGACTCGCCGCTTGCGCGATTGCCGCACCACCGACCCCGAAGGCATCACCGTGAGTCTGTTGGAGTTCGCGCGCAACAATCAAGATATTCTGGTCATCAAACCGAATCGATCTTACGGCGGTGATCGAATCGTGATCGGACCTTCGGTGAGTCAAGGCGAATGGGAAGCGGCGATTGAAGAGTCGGTGTCGGGAAGTGAATCGTGGGTGGTGCAGCGTTTGGCGCGAATCAGCGTAAGCGAGTTTCCCGTCATCGCGCCGGATGGTTCGGTGAGTCACGAACCGTTTTACACCGTGATGGGTTTCGCGCCAACAAAATATGGCGTGGCGATTTTGGGTCGCGCTTCGCAAAAACAAGTGGTCAACGTCGCTCAGCGCGGCGGCATGTGCGCGGTGTTGGTGGGGAAGTATGGGAAGGCGTTACATGGACCGAGATAAAGGATGAAGGATGAATTATGAAGGATGAAACGATTCATAATTCATCCTTCATAATTCATAATTAAATGCTTGGCGAATCCCGAATCAAAAACTTAATTGAAACCACCCTCGCCCTCTCTTCCGCCGACGACACCGAAGTGAGTCTGTCGGCGGTGGAGGAGGGCGTGACGCGATTCGCCAACAACGCCATCATTCAAAACGTGGCAGAGACCGACGCCGATCTGCAGGTGCGAGTCATCTTCGGCAGGCGAAGCGGTATGGCAAGCACCAATGATTTTTCGCCTGAGTCGCTGAAGCGTGCCGTCGAAGCGGCGTGCGAGATCGCTCAACACCAGCCCGAAAACCCCGATGACATCGGACTCCCCGATCCAACTCCAATCCCCAAAGTGGATTCATTTGACGAGCGAGTCGAATCGGCGTCGCCGGAATTGCGCGCAAAAGCGGTGGGCGATATTTGCAAAAGCGCGCGTGACGCCGCCGTGATCGCGGCGGGCGCCTACTCCACCTCAACCACTGAATCGGCGATTGCTAACACGCGCGGGTTGTGGGCGTATCATCCAAGCACGTCGGTTGATCTGACGATGGTTGCCACAAAAGAGAATGGGACAGGATATAGCCACGGGACGTCGTGGCGGCTCGACCGTGTGCAGGCGGCGTCGCTGGGGCAAGAGGCAATCACGCGAGCCATTAAATCGCGCGCGCCGCGTCATCTTGATCCCGCTGAGTATGTTGTTATCCTCGAACCGTACGCGGTGGTAGACATCTTAGAAAATCTTGCAACGTTTGGCATGGGGGCGTTGTCGTTTCAAGAAGGGCGCAGTTGGATGAACGGGCGCATCGGCAAGTTAACTCTCTCGCCGAAAATTTCTATTTGGGATGATGGACTCGATCTCGACGGCGAGCCGCAGCCGTTTGATTGCGAAGGGATGCCGAAGCAGCGTGTGGAGATCGTGCGCGACGGCGTGCCGAGTGAATTGGTCTACGACATTCACACCGCATCACACGAAGGGCGTCACTCAACAGGACACGCGCAACCGTACGACGACGATTGGGATGGACCGATGCCATCGAACTTGCATATCGGCGCGGGCGAGGCGAGCGTTGAAGACATGATCGCTTCGACACGGCGCGGGCTTTACATCACGCGCTTTTGGTATACCAACATGCTCTCCGAACACAACTGCGTGTTAACCGGAATGACTCGCGACGGAACTTTTTTGATCGAGCGCGGTGAGATCGTTGAGCCGATTCGCAATTTGCGATTC
>JACRLA010000415.1 GCA_016215145.1 Chloroflexota bacterium | reverse complement strand
GACTCCACGCTGGAAGGCGGAATCAATTTAATTGGCTATGATCTTCCCGCCAACCCAACCGCATCGCAGCCAATCACGCTGACGTTATACTGGTCAACCTCTTCGCCGATCCAAAATGATTACACCGTCTTCATCCACGTTTTCGATTCGCAAGGAAAACGAATTGCCCAAGCCGACTCGCCGCCGATGAAAGGTGATTGGTTAACGTCAATGTGGCGAGCGAATCGCATTGTGATCGATCCTCACACATTCTCTCTGCCTTCAGGCCAATACACAATTCGAGTTGGGATGTATGATCCTGTGACGGTTGAGCCATTGCCCGCTTTCAAAACAGATGGAAGTGAATGGAAGGATTGGGCGATTGAGGTGGGAAGACTTACTGTTCCGTGATGCGTGAATTCTACTTCACGCATCACGCGAAGCATCACTCATCACGATACATGAAACTCTCAATTACTAATTACCAATTACCAATCGCGCTCGTCGCGGCGATCACCGCTACGATTGTTGGCGCGCTGCTCGGCTTCACAAATGTTTTGATCGCCACGATTGCGATTGTGGCAATCGCCGTTTCACTTTACACGTTGACCAATCTTGAGATCGGTATGTGGGGCATTGTGGCGGTGATTGCTTTGTTGCCGTTTGCCACATTGCCGATCAAGGTTGTACTCACGCCGACGTTTTTGGATATGGCATTGTTAGCCGTTCTGTTTGTGTATGCCATGCAGTGGATGAGCCGACGACGCACGCGCGTCACGCTTACCCCGGCGCACGCGCCGATCATCGGGTTTATTGCGATGGCGGTCTTCGCTTTTGTAGTCGGCTTGCGCAACGGGCCCCTCACATCAAATTTGGCGCGGCACTTCGCCGAATTTATTTTGAGCGTGGTCTTCACTTTTGTTGTTATAGATTATGTGGATGATCGTAAGCGTTTGGAACGCATGGCGTTGTTCGTGGTGTTGTGCGGCACAATGGCGGCGATGATCGGGATCGCGTTGTATTTCATTCCAGAGAATCTTGCCGAGCGCGCGTTGAATGCACTGCGCGTGATCGGCTACCCGACGGGCAACGTGTTGCAATATATTGAGAGCAACCCGGAGTTGGGTCAACGCGCCATTGGCACGTCGGTGAACCCAAATACGTTGGGCGGATTGCTGGCGGTGGTGGGGGCGGTGGCTGCGCCGCAGTTGACGGCGTCACGCCCGTTGTTTGTGAATCGGTGGGTGTGGGGCGCCGCCTTCGCGCTAATTGCCGTGTGTCTCGTCCTCACCTTTTCGCGCACGGCGATGCTGGCATTGGTGGCGGCATCACTTTTGATCGCCGCGCGTTATCCAAAATTATTGATCGTGATGATCGTTGGCGCGTTGATCATTTTGATCTTGCCGGTGACTCAAGATTACGTGGATCGTTTCGTTCAAGGCGCGCAGGGCGCCGACTTGGCAACCCAGATGCGATTTGGTGAATATAAGGATGCGTTGATCTTGCTCACGCGTTACCCGCTGTTGGGCGTGGGTTTCGCTGGCGCGCCGGATATAGATATTTACTTGGGCGTGTCGAATGCTTATTTGGCAATTGCTCAAGAGATGGGGTTCATTGGGTTGGCAGTTTTTTTGTTGGCAATCGCTGTGGTGTTTGGTTGGGCAATTGAACACAGTCGTAAAGCGATGAGGGATGATACGATGTCGTCGCTCTTTCTGGGTTTTCATGGCGGCGTGATCGCCATTCTCGTCGTGGGCATTGGTGATCACTATTTTATGAATTTAGATTTTCAACCGGCGCAGACGATCTTTTGGATGATGATCGGGTTGGCGCTTTCAACGACTCGCTTGTCAGTTAGATCTCCGAGTTCTTAAAGAACTCGGAGATCTTGGAACTTCGGAAGTCTAGTGAGAAGTCTGGTGATATAATATCGTCCATCATTAATTGCGCTCGGAGGTGCATGAATGGATATTTCGACTCAAGAAGTGAAACGTGTTTCGGTGATGACGGTGAAGGGACGAGTGGATAGTTCCACCGCTCCTGATCTAGAAAATGCGCTGAAGCAATTGGTAGAAGGCGACAAGACGCAGATTGTGTTGGATTTAAAAGATGTGGAGTATATGTCCAGCGCAGGTTTGCGGGCGATGGTTTCTACTTTGAAATCGGTGAAGCGCATTAATGGTGATTTGCGTTTGTGCGCGCCTTCGCCGCGTGTGCATGAAGTGTTGCGATTGGCTGGCTTGACCTCGATCTTTAATATCTACCCGGGTCAAGACGAAGCGGTTAACAGCTTCTAGTTTTCACCTCTCGTTATGAGTGAGAGTCGGCTCATCGTACCGGCTCGCTACGATCGCATCAAACAGATCTGCTCGTTTGTGGTGGATGCGGCTAACGTAGCCGGGCTAGACGAGTCTTCTACCTTTCAATGCCAAATTGCGGTGGATGAAGCTTGCACGAATATCATTGAGCATGGCTATGAGGGTGAAGATAAAGGGCGTATTGAAGTAATCTGTAATGCTCTCCCCACTGTGTTGAAGATTGAATTGCTGGATCAAGCGCCGCCGTTTGATCTCGATAAAGTTCCGGAGCCGGAATTGGGAGCGCCGTTAGAAGACATGAAGATCGGCGGGCTTGGAATTTATTTTATGAAGAAGATGATGGATGATGTGTCGTTCTCGCGCGAGAATGGCACCAACAAGTTGAGTTTGTTAAAGCGTCGCGCAGGATAAGTTGGGTGAAATGAAAAGGCGAGTGATTAAGTTCACTCGCCTTTTTTGTTTTTCGTGATTCGTAGAACCCCGCTTTCTCACCCACTCCGCTTCGCTACGGGGCGCTTCGCGAGAAAAGGGGGTTCTTTTATTCGGCTGGTGGCTGCGGTCGCCAGAAGAAGCCCACGCCGATTGCGCCCAGCGCCAGCACACCCAACACCGCCGCGCCGATGATGAAGAACACGTTTGTGCTAAGACCACCACTGCCACTTGGTCTCGTAACCGTTGTGGCTGGGAATGTGGGCGTGGGTGACGGTGCGGCGCGAGTGAGAATCTACAATGGTGCAAGAGTCTCTGTGGGGGTGGGTGTAGGCGTGGGCGTATCGCTTGGAGTCGGCGAAAGCGTGTTTGTTAATGTGGGCGACGGCGTGTTCGTCGGGAAGGTGCCATTGAACGTTGGCGTTTTAGATGGCGTGAAGGTGCGCGTGCTGGTGAGAGTGCGAGTGATCGTCGGCGT
>JACRLA010000414.1 GCA_016215145.1 Chloroflexota bacterium | reverse complement strand
ATGAGAACGTTGCTTGCCGGGGGCAAGTGATTGATCGCGCGCACAATTTGTGGTGGGAGTTGTTGGTGGAAGTCGGCACGCCCGGTTTGGTGTTGTGGCTGCTGCTGATGGCGATGTTCGTGGATGCGATGTTGCGCGCGGCGGCGGATGATGTTGAAAACAGAAATTTAATTTTCGCGGGCGTGTCGGCGTTACTGAGTTACGGCATCCATCAACTTTTTAATCCGAGCGATCTCGGCAGCCTGATTATTTTTTGGTGCGTGCTGGGTTGGGCGTTGGCGCTCAGCTTGCGGCGAATCGAGAAACAAAATTTGTACGCGCGTTACGTGACGCATACATTTTTAATTGTCGCCGCGTTTGGGGCGGGGTATGGGTTGTGGTCGTGGATGGGGACGTTAAGAAAGTAGAGACGTGTGCGCCAGACCTCACCCCCCGACCCCCTCTCCCGAAAATGAAAACCAAGAGCATTTTTGGGAGAGGGGGAGAAGATCGCTACTACTCCGTTCCCCCTCTCCTAAACGGTGTTGTTCGTTTAGGAGAGGGGGTTAGGGGGTGAGGTCTGGCACAATATCTTTATTCTCCGGGTCCCGTTCCAACCGGTCGTGGTTCCGGCGTTGATGTTGATGAGATGATGCCTCGCACTTCTTGACCGGGCAAGACAAGAATCCAATCTTTGATCTCAACGCCTGTCATCGGGCGAACAACTGGCGGGATAGGTGGGATGATCAAAATTTGCAGTGAGGTCATCGAGTACGTCACGCCTTGATACGAAAACGAGCATGTCCCTGACGTTTCCAAACACGACACGGCGATCTGTTGCAGATCGGCGTTGTAGTACACGCCCAAGTAAGAACCGCGCACCGACGCCGCGCCGATGGGCGTTTCGACTTGCATATTGCCGCCGGTCAGCGTGATCCACACTTTGCCCAACGTCAGATACAAGCGCGTGATCGGGCTCGAAGGTTCGAGTTGCGTGATCGTGAACAGAGTCTTGGGCGAGACGCGGATGATCGTGCCGTCGTTGATGTCAATGCGCGCGTTGCCGCGATCCAACGTGCGAACCGTGCCGCCCACACTTAATACTTGACCGATCACGGCTTGCCCTTCCACCGCATTTGTTGTCAAGCGAGTAAAGACATCACTGGGTAGATCGGTCAGCTCTGCCACTCGCGCCGTGCGCGCGCCCGTCTGGGTTGGTGCGCGGGTGGGCGTGGCGATGATCACTTGCGGCGCGGGCGCGGCAGAAACGGTGAAGTTACTGAACACGGCTCCGGCAAACACCACAAGAACCACAATGACGATCCGCATGACAGTAGTTTTATTGATAGATGGTTTCATGGTCTCCTCCAAAGAACTACATACCACTCATCTGGATAATTGTTTTTAGCGTGTGCCACACAATCAACATATCCAGCCATAACGAACGATGTTTAATGTAGAACAGATCATACTCCAATTTCCTTGCCGAGTCATCTACCGTAGCGGCGTAAGGATAATTGATCTGCGCCCAACCTGTTAGACCCGATTTCACCACTAAGCGCAAGCGGTAAAACGGCAGGCGCGATTCTAGCATGGAAATAATTTCGGGACGCTCGGGGCGTGGACCCATCAAACTCATTTCACCTTTTAATACATTCCAAAATTGCGGAACTTCATCCAATCGTGTGCGCCGCAAAAAACGCCCAACACGAGTTACGCGCGGGTCGTTTACATCTGCCCAACGCACCTGACCATCTTGTTCGGCGTCCTGATACATCGTGCGGAACTTGATCAATTTAAATAGTTGCCCGTTTCGTCCCATCCGCGTTTGCCCGTGCAAGATCGGCAAGCCACTGTCTAACACAATGGCGGCGGCAACCGCCGGAAAGATCGCCGCAAAAAAAAATAAGCCCACGCCGCCGCTCACGATGTCCAACGCTCGCGCATAGCCGCGCATCCATTTCGATTCTTCCCAAACATGATTCACGTCAAGATGATCGAGCAACACGCGCCCTGTGGCATGTTCATAAAATACGGTGAAAGGAATAATCCGCATCCCGCGCCGTCGGCACTCTAGCAACTTTTGTACAAAGCGATCATCACTCTCGCCCCGCACATCGATCAGGATGTCGGTCACTCGCTGTGCGACGAGTTGATCAACGGTGACGCCGCCAACCGCTCCCACACCGACGACGACGTGAGACGTTGATCTCAGCGCGGGCAGACTCTCGCCCTCATCCGAATCACGGATGACGAAGAACCGTCGGCGGAGTGGCGCTGATTGAAGAACAACAATGCACACCCCGCGCGTGATGAGGCAGACAGACGCGCAGGCGATGATAAAATACAAAACGAAAATATCGCCGATGACAAAGAGGGCGAACACGGCGACGACGCTCGCCGTTAAGCAAGTGATGTTGAAGGAGTGGCGCGGTTGCGCTGCATAGCGTGGATCGAAAAACGTGGCGGCGATGATCGCCCACACTGGGATGAGCCACACGACGCGCGCGAAGGATGTTTCGCCAAAGGTGACGGCTAACGCGGCAAAGGCGGCGGCACAGTCGGCGAGAAAATAGATCAGCCGAGATGGATCGCAGAGTGGTGTGATCAGATTTGATCGCATAACGATACTCATATCAAGAAATGACTTAAGGTGTCAATGATGTTTTGGGTTAATAAGCAATGACGACTCCTGTCTACGACTCGGCGGCGCGCGGTTTTTTGATTGTCGAAGAGATGCGTGAGTTGTTTCGCTTCCGCGAATTTTTGCGTTTGGTGATCCTTCACTCTGTCGCCAAACGTTACAAGCGGTCAGTGTTGGGCGTTGTATGGACGTTGTTGAATCCATTGGCGACAATGGCGGTGTTGACGCTGGTGTTCTCCACGGCGTTTGGCAGTTCACTACAGCGTTACCCCGTTTATTTGTTGAGCGGCATTATCTTCTGGCAGTTCTTCAGCCAAACAACCGTGCAGGCGACTCACTCGTTGGTGTGGGGATCGAGTTTGCTTAAACGAATCTACGTGCCGCGCAGCGTTTTTGTGGTGGCGGCGGCGGGCGGCGGCTTGGTGAATCTGATCGTCTCGGTGATGATGTTGATCGTCATCATGGCGATTCTGCGTCAGCCATTTTATGCAACGTGGTGGTTCCTGCCGATTGCTGTTTTGCTTCTGGCGATGTTCACTTTGGGCGTGGGGTTGTTCGTCTCGGCCTTGGCGGTGCAGTTCACCGACGTGGTGGATATGTATCAGATGGCGATTCAAATTTTGTTTTGGTTCACGCCGATCATGTATCCCAAAATAGTTTTGCCAGCCGAGTATGCGTGGATGGTCAACCTCAACCCGCTGTATCACTTGTTGGAACTTTTTCGCGCGCCGCTTTACAACGGTTGGCTGCCGGGTCCGAACACGATGGCGGCGGCGGCAGGCGTGGCGGTGATGTCGTTGTTAGTGGGGTGGTTGTTTTTTATCTGGCGGGCAGATCGGATCGTGTACCGGATTTAGCTATGACGGACTTAGATGCAGCGATCTCCTTAGAGAGAATCGGCGTGCGCTATCGTTTGCCGAAAGAACACGTCCCCACGTTTAAAGAGTTTGCGATTCAACGCATGTTGCGCGGGCGCATGGAGTATCACTACTTTTTTGCGCTGGAGGATGTGACTCTTGAAGTGCGTCGCGGCGAAGTGTTTGGGATCGTTGGCGCGAATGGCGCGGGCAAGAGTACGCTGCTCAAAGTCATCGCGCGGGTGCTGCCGCCGACTCGGGGGCGGGTGCGGGTGCGCGGGCGCGTTGCGCCGCTGCTCGAACTCGGCGCGGGCTT
>JACRLA010000413.1 GCA_016215145.1 Chloroflexota bacterium | reverse complement strand
GACGAAAAACTTCTTCGTCAAAAATCCCTCGCGGTTCAAAAAGTAGATAAGCGCATCCGCAAATTGGTGAGAGACCTGAAAGACACGCTGGAGGATAGTTTCGGCGCGGGTCTAGCCGCACCGCAGATCGGCGTACATGAACGAGTCGCACTCGTCAAGTTTGGGCAAGAGGCTGAGAGCGGGATGCGCGAACCGATCACTTTAATCAACCCGCAGATCATTTCAACAGGTCCCGACGAAAAAGGTTTCGACGGCTGTTTGAGCATCCCCGGCGTTGTGACGTGGGATACCTTGCGCCCTTCCCCACTCGTGTTTTCCGCGCTCGACGAAAGAGGCGAAACGTTCCAAATGGAAGTAAGCGGGATCGATGCGCGAGTCGTCCACCACGAGATCGATCATCTCGACGGCATTCTGTTTTTGGATCGCATCAAAGACCTCAACAAAGTGTATCGCTCGATTGAAACAGACGATGGCGAAAAGTTAATTAGTTTGGCGTCGCTCAAAGCGAAGATCGAAAAAGAGATATTCAACACGCCGCTAGAAAAAGTTTTGACAAAAACGCGATAGACTACTACAATGCCCGCCATGAACTTCTCCCTGTTCCACATCCATCATCATCACCATCATCACGATGGTTATTTTCGTTTGGGCTGAAGCAGATACGCATTGATTTTTGAACGGCGTAGGCGAACAGCCTGCGCCGTTTTTATTTTTCATCGTATAGTGTATTTCGTATTCCGTTACGGGGATACGCTTTACGCAATACGCAATACGAAAGCAGAACTACTATGAAGACAAAGATACCCACCGTCAAAGGCGCGCGAGACTTTTATCCGGAGCAGATGTCTCTACGCAATTGGCTATATGAAAACATGAAAGCCGTTTCGCAAAAGTTCGGCTATCAAGAATACGATGGACCCTTTCTCGAAACGCTGGAACTTTACGCGGCGAAGAGCGGCGAAGAGTTAGTGAAGGAGCAAGCCTTTGTGTTTAAAGATCGCGGCGATGAGCAGATCACGCTGCGACCCGAACTGACGCCGTCACTGGCGCGGATGGTGGCGCAAAAAGCCAACGAACTGCCGCGCCCGATTCGTTGGTGGTCGTTTGGACCGATGTGGCGCTACGAGCGCCCGCAAAAAGGAAGGTCGCGCGAATTTTTTCAGTGGAACATTGATCTGCTCGGAAGCGATTCGCTGGAAGCGGACGCCGAGATCGCTGCGATTGGCGCCGAGTTCTTCAAAGCCATCGGCTTAACTTCGTCGGAAGTGAAAATTCAGATCAACAATCGTAAGTTGATGGAGAGTCAAATAACATCGCTCGGCATCGGCGACATCAAGGCGGCGTTTCGACTCATTGATCGCGTGGATAAACTTTCGGCGCAGGCATGGGAAGAGTACGGAGTCAAACAAGAGTTGACGGTTGAGCAAGTTAAAAATCTTCGCGCCCTGCTTGACGACAAAGAATTGTGGCGCAAGTCGGATGAGTTGATTCGATTTTTTAGCGCGCTGGAGTCGCTTGGCGTGCGCGAGTATTTTGAATACGAGCCAACGGTGGTGCGCGGTCTCGATTACTACACGCGCATCGTGATGGAAGCGCGTGATCGCGACAGCGAGTTCCGCGCCATCTTCGGCGGCGGGCGTTACGACAATTTGGTCGCCGATGTTGGCGGGGATCGAATCTCGGGTGTGGGATTTGCGATGGGTGATATGGTGATCGCGCTGGTGGCGGAGAAATATGGGAAGACGCCGAAGTTTGCAAAATCGCCTGCTTCCGTTTTGGTGACTCTGTTCAATGCCGACGGGGTTGCCGACTCCCTTAAATCGGCGGCTGAGATTCGGGCTGGCGGCATCCCCGTAGAGATGTTCCCCGATCCGATCAAGCTCGATAAGCAGTTGAAGTACGCCGACGCGCAAGGTATCAAAATTGCCGTGATCATCGGACCCGACGAAGCGAAGGAGGGGAAGGTGACGATCAAAGATTTGGGGAAGCGAGTCCAGATCACCGTGAATCGGGGCGAAATGGCGGGGAAAATCCGCGAGCTTTTGTAATTGCTTGAGGGGGTTTGGGGAACGTGATAAAATCCCCGCGCTTAACATGGTGCCTGTGGCTCAATCGGTTAGAGCGCCACACTGTGGATGTGGACGTTGTGGGTTCAAGTCCCATCAGGCACCCTCCATACAATGAACAATGACAAAATGAACAATGAACAATTTTGTCATTGTTCATTGTTCATTGCCCCGCCCTCGTAGCTCAATGGATAGAGCACTTGACTTCGGATCAAGTGGTTGTGAGTTCGAATCTCGCCGAGGGCGCTTGCTGTCAGTTCCTGTAAGTCCCTCATTTCCTTTGTTTCCTTTTCTTCGACAACATGCGCCGCACACGTCAATTGCTTTATAGCGAAGAGTCCTTGCGTCTGGAATTGTTGACAACGCCGATCAACAAACTACACGTCTCGGTGGAATCGTCGCCGATGTTGAATGAATCGATCAATAAAGTGCGCGCGGATATGGAACGGATGAAGATCAAAAAGATCAAGCCGTTCTACTATCTCTCCACCGGTTACGGCACGATTGCCGGGACGACGAATATCTGTCTTGGCTTTTACGACGCCGAAGAACGCTTGCGCGAACTGAATAGAGAGTATCGCGGCTGGGGATATTCCAACGAAGAGATCACCGCCACCATCCGTCACGAAGTGGGACACGCCTTCGCTTATGCTTACAAGTTATATCGCTTGCCCGAATTTCGATCTGTCTTCAACGTCAAAGGGCATTACTTCAACTCCTATCCTGATACCAATCGTTACATCTTGCGCGCCAACCCGTGGAGCCGCGACTTTGTAAATCCGTCGGGCGATCATTACGCGCAGAAACATCCCGACGATGATTTCGCCGAGACGTTTATGGTGTGGCTGACGCCGCGACTGAATTGGCGAAAGAAATGGCGCAACTATCCGGGGGCGTTAGAAAAGTTGGAATACGTGGATAAAGTGGTGACGGAACATCGCCGCCAAGAGCCGCTCATTGATAATGTGCCGGAAGAATACGAAGGGCTCTCGGAATATAAGATGACGGTGGCGCAGTTTTTCAAAGCCAACATCACGCCGTATCGCCAGAAGGCAAGCGGCTTTATGGATCCCGATCTCAAACACATTTTCCGCGCGCGCCCGCGCGTGCCGAAAGCCGAACGCAATTACGTTCACGCCGATAATTTTTTGCAGCGAAATCAATTGGTGATCGTCAACCGCGTGAGTCAGTGGGTGGGTGTGGAAACAACGGTGGTGAAGGATTTGATTCTCAAATGCCGCCAACGCGCCGATGCGCTGGATTTGTGGGTGAAGCGCGATGATCAGGAGAAGAAACTGGTGGAGTTCACTACGTACATCTCTACGCGATGCGCTTATTATGAAGTGTGGGAGACGTACTTTGTGTAGAGGGGGATTGGGAACCTTGCGACGCAAGTCGATTAAAGCAGATTCCCAATTGGTTTATGGTTGCATTGCCAGAATTGCCTGAAAACAAGCCGAATGATGAGAGCTTTGCCTTAAACCAAACAGGAAAATGCTCTAATACGGAACGAAGCGCGTCTGCGTCTTGTGTAGCAACAACCGTCACAACAAAATAGCTCGACGCACCTTTTTCAAAATTCAAGCTGGCGTCGCCCGCCTCATCACCGGCAAAGGTAAAAGTTAACATGCTTGTGTTTCCTTACTCCGTGATTCACTAACCTGTCTACCTCTTCACCTGTTTACCTCTTTACCCTCCTCAATCACTTCCTCATACACCCCCACAATTTTTTCGGCGATGTAACCCCACGTATAACATTTTGCGTACTCCGCCGCTTGCGCCCCAAGCGTTTGCCGCAATTTCGCATCGCCGGTGATCTTCTGCAAGCGATCACACAACATTTCGGGATCACGATCCGGGATGGTGAAACCGGTCTCGCCATCTTTAACCAAGAATGCCAACCCCCCCACTTCTGAGGCGATGACCGGCGTGCCACACGCCATTGCCTCTAACGCCACCATGCCAAATGATTCGTAATGTGACGGCATGATCACGGCGTGCGCTGAAGCATAATAATAGTTAAGCGTGTCTTGATTGCGCGCGCCCAAAAACGCCACCACGTCGCCAATACCAAGTTCTTGACGCAAGGCTCTTAGTCGCTGCATTTCGGCGTCATCTTGCGAGGGGTTCGACGAACCGCCGATGATCGAGAGGCACAAGTGAGGCGGCATCACGCCGCGATCTCGCAGCAACTTCATCGCGCGCAGCAACGTGTCCACACCTTTCAACGGTTCGATGCGTCCCACGAACAACAGCATCATATCGGTCGGCGGCACCCCAATTTTTTCTTTGGCTTCGGGCATAGGGATGGGGTGAAAGGTGAAGAGATCAACGCCGGGGGGTATCACTTCGATCTTTTTCATATCGGCTTGCAACAACCATTGCAGCTGCGCCTCTTCAGCGGGGGTGGCGGCGACAATGCGATCCGCCCATTTGAGAATCTTTGATTCGTTTTCTAAACGCAGTTCCGGTTCAAACTCT
>JACRLA010000412.1 GCA_016215145.1 Chloroflexota bacterium | reverse complement strand
GAGCCGAACTTGATCAAGAACTTGCCTTCGCTGGAATACTTGACGATGACGCCGTTATCGTCACCGGCTGTGTAGATGTTACCCAACGAATCCACCGCGATGCGTAAAAGTTTTTCGGGTTTGTCGGTCTGACCACTGATGGCTTTTTGAACACGAAACATCATCTGCGCGTTGGCGTTGAAGCGCACAATGTCATCACGGTTGGAATACCACGTTGTGGCGAAACCGCCGTCGGGCAGAGTCGCCATATCCAAAAAGCCCGCGCCGTTGCTGTCGGTGATTTTGCTTTGCAGTACGCCGCTAATGGCGTTGTATTTTAAAATCACGCCATCCTGCACCACGTACAAATTCCCGAATCGATCTGCGACCAGACTGCGCGAACCGTAGGCGCTCTTCGTATCCACTGCCCATTGATGCACCAACTTGCCGCTCGAATCAAATTTAAAAATGCGAACCGCTTTGCCGTCGGAGACGTAATAATTATTGTTGGCGTCAATGCTCAACGCTTGCGGGTCTTGAAAGATGTTGTCGCCATTGACGATCAACGCTGCATCGGATGATGCGGCGAGGGTGATTGGAGTGGCGCGGGCGGTTGATGATGAGGTGGATGCCGCCGCGGGCGTGGCGGCGTCACCGATCACAAAAAAAGGAGTCGCCGTGATTCGATCTGTGATGTTGTCCCTCAATCGTTTGAGATCCGTTGTGGCAACGATGATGGCGAAAGCGGTTAAGGCGATGCACGACAGGACGAACACGGTGATGGTCGCCGTGGCTTCCGCGCCGACGAGCGGCTTGGGGTAAGTCGGCAGGGCGGGCGGGGCTGGCGGCGGCGCAAGCGGAATCTCGATCTCCACTTTCGGCTCATCCGTCTTGCGAATCTTTTTTCTTTCCGTGGCTTCGATCTTGGCGCGCAATTCTTTGGGGATGATGATCGACGCGCCGCAATAACCGCACTTTGTTGAACTGACTCCGGGTGGTATCTCGATGGGCGCGCCACACTGCGGACATTTGAAACTGGTGAGCGACGTGATCTTCGGTGATGCCGCCTCTCCTTCCTGTTGCTTTTTGCCTGCGTCATCGTCGAGCGGTTGATGCGGGCGTGTGGTGTCGGTGCTTAACGCAAACTGCGGCAGAGGTTCGTTGCGTGAGATGGCTTCAAGACTCAGAGCGATCTGCGTGGCGTTGGCGAAGCGCTCTTCGCGCTCCTTCGCCATTGCCGCGTCGAGAATCTGCTGACAACTTACCGGAAGTTTAGGATCCGTTTCGATAATGCGCGGCACCGGCGAGGAGAGGTGCTGCATCACGACGGCGATGGGCGTATCGGCTTGAAACGGTAGTTGACCGCTGAGCATCTCGTACAGAATCACGCCGAGCGAATAGATGTCGCTGCGTGAATCAATGTCGGTCTCGCCGCGCGCTTGTTCGGGGCTCATGTACGACGGCGTGCCGATGAGCCCGCTGCCGGTGATGCTGCTTGCTTGCTGCAACATCTTGGCGATGCCGAAGTCGGAGATGTAGGGATTGCCTTCGATGTCGAAGAGGATGTTTGCCGGTTTAAGATCGCGGTGGACGATGCCTTTGGAGTGCGCCAGATCGAGCGCGGGCGCGAGACGATTCATAATACGCACGATCTCTTCAAGCGAGAGCGCGCCATGTTTGAGCCGCTCGCCGAGCGTGCCGCCCGCCATCAGGCGCATGATGAAGTAAGGCTGGTTGTCTTCTTCGCCGAAATCGTAAACGGGGAGGATGGCGGGGTGTTCGAGCAGGGCGATGGTTTTGGCTTCGCGTTCAAAGCGGGCGCGGAACGCGGCGTCTTTTAAAAATTCGCGCGGCATGATCTTCACCGCCACTTCGCGCTCGAACATCGGGTCGTACGTCTTTTAAAAATTCGCGCGGCATGATCTTCACCGCCACTTCGCGCTCGAACATCGGGTCGTAGCCGCGATAGACCGTCGCCATGCCACCGCGACCTAACTCACCTTTAATTTCGTAGCGACCTACTTTGTTGAACATAGAGAAAGAAAGACCTGTCAGGTTTTTAAAACCTGACAGGTCTTATGCGTTATCTGGTCGGCGAGATCGCCGGAAACGGTTTCTCGCTTGCCGTCGCAAAAAAAGTTTCGGGAAGCGGGATCGGTTTGTATTGCGCCCCGGTGCCGAGACTGGCAAATTGGATGTAATAGATTCTGGCGCGGCTCTGCGCTCCATCACGGATGTCTTGGAAAGCGAAGGTCATTGCCTTGCCGTCATTGTTCCACGACGTGTCGCGATAACAACACACTTCGAGCGGGTTGATTTTAGTAGGCGGGCGAAAGTTGCTGGAGTTGTAGAGATACAAATCGCCGTAGCCATCATTGCGCACGTTGTTGTTGAGAGCAAAATACGACTCGGCGTCCCAACCATAGCTGGAGAGTTGAGGCAGTTGATCGAAACCGGGCAAGGTGAACCGTGTGCCGGGGAAAGAATCTTTTAGTTGATTGAGCGGTTGACCGCAATTTAAATTGAACAGCATGACGTAATCGGCTTGCTTACCTGCCAATGGCGCCAGCGCCAACAAGGCTACTTGTTTGTTCTCGCGTCCCCAGCGTATTTGCTTCACCGGACTGTTCTCGAATTTTAAACAGGACGCCATCTGTTCGATGCGGAGTCGTGACGTTGCCTGCGCCAAGCGCGGCGGATCGTAATCGCCGATGTAGAGGATGCGATCTACGGCGACGCCAAAGTAACGACCATCGGGTGAGACTTCGAAGCCCTCCACCAGTTCGGCGAAACTGAAACAGACTAAATCTTTTACTTGACCCGTGACGTAATCGGCGGAGCGCACGCACTTGCCAGAGATAAAAGTGATCGTGCGACCATCGGACAACCAGCGTAATTGAATCTTTTGCGCGCCGTCTTTGGTCAGCTGTTTAAGATTCGATCCATCTACGTTCACCACCCACAGATCGTTAGCGTTGACAAAAGCGACTTTCGGGTTGTTCACTCCCGCTTGCGCCGTTGCGGTTGCCGCAAACGACGTGGTGGCTTGAATCTGCGCGGTTGCCGTCGCGTTGCGTTGCGCTTGCGCCGTGCCTTGTGCCGCTGCCGCTTGTGCCGTGCCGGTGGCGGCGAGCGATTGCTGCGTTGAAGAGAGTTGCGCTTGTTGTGTGGCAATTGCCGTGGCAGTGATCTGTGATTGAAGTTGCGCCACCGCTGTTAATTTTTCATTTGCCGCTTGAGTCTGATTAAGAATGAACGCGGCGGTTGCCGTTTGCGCGGTGTTGCCGCCACTTATCATGCTGCCGCCAACTAAAATCGCGCCGATGATGAACACCAGAATCGCCGGAACTCCAATGAGGACAAGAACTAAACCCGGATTGACTCCGCCGCTGGTTGGGGCGGTGGCTGCCGCGCCGCGTCCGGCGAGAGTCTCACCGGCTTTGGCGGCAACGGTGGGCGACACGTTGCTCAATCGTGTCTTCGGCTGTCGCGCAATGGTTCGATCTACCCCATCGGGTTTCCACGCGGCAGTGGCAGCGTCAAATTGTGGAACGCTTTCGCCGCGCGCGACGGCTTCCAAAGCGGCTGCCATCTGGCTCGGCATGGCGTAGCGCTCGTGGCGATCTTTCGCCATCGCTTGCGCGATCACTCCTTGAACGCTTTCGGGTAGATCAGGATTCTTTTCCAAGATGTGCGGCACGGGTTCGGTGATGTGTTTCATCGCCACGCCAATCGGCGTATCGGCTTCAAAGGGCAGAGAGCCGCTGAGCATTTCAAACAAGATCGTGCCGAGGGCGTAGACATCACTGCGCCCGTCAATGTCTTTCTCGCCGCGCGCTTGCTCGGGGCTCATGTACGATGGCGTGCCGATGATGCCGCTGCCGGTCATGTTGCCTTGTGTGCCTTGCATCACTTTGGCGATGCCGAAGTCGGCGACGTAAGCCTCGCCGCGCGTGTCGAAGAGGATGTTGCCCGGTTTGAGATCGCGGTGGACAATGCCTTTGGCGTGCGCTTCGTCGAGCCCGCTGGCGATGCGCTTCATGATGGCTGACGCTTCTTCAATAGAGAGTGGACCGTCTTTCAACTTATCGCCGAGAGATTTGCCGCTCATGAGTTTCATCACGAAGAACGGTTGCCCTTCATGCTCACCCACGTCGTATACCGGAAGGATTGCCGGATGTTCCAGCAAGGCAATCGTCTTTGCTTCGCGCTCAAAGCGGATTCGAAATTGCGGGTCGTGCAAAAATTCGCGCGGCATTAATTTAACCGCCACTTCACGCTCGAACATGGGATCGTAACCGCGATAGACGGTTGCCATGCCGCCGCGACCCAGTTCGCCTTTAATTTCGTAACGCCCGACTTTTTCTAAAGATGCCATTTGTCTCGATCCAGTAATCAGTAATTAGTAATCAGTAATTGGTAATCAGTGAGCAGTAATCAGTCTTCACTGTTCACTACTTATTGTTCATTGTTCATTGTTCATTCTTCATTGTCTCATTGTTCATTATCATGGCTTATCAACTCTGCCACAATCACACTCACATTATCTACGCCACCGCAGTTGTTGGCATCGTTGATCAATGTCTGCGCCGCCGCTTGCAGTTGAGGGGAATTAGTCAGTCGTTGTTTGATCTGATCATCGCGCACCATTTCCCACAAACCGTCGCTGCATAATAGCAGACGATCCCCGATGCCAAATTCCAGCGTCCACACATCTACCTCAACACCCGGCTCGTGACCCAGAGCGCGAATGATCACGCTGCGATGCGGATGAGTATAGATCGCTTCGGGCTCCAGTTGACCTTCTTTTATTAATCGCGCCACGTAAGAATGATCTTCGGTGATTTGAGACAATTCGTTTTGATGCAAGTGATACACCCGGCTGTCGCCGACGTTGGCGACCACCACCGCTTCGCCGCGAACAACGGCGCAGGTAACGGTGCTGCCCAAATTGGCAGCCTCGTCCGGATGTTGCAGTGAATACTGATGAATGATCGCGTTTGCTTTTTCAATCGCCGTGCGTAAATGCTCTTCGAGCATCGTCAACGGTTTTGTGGCAGCCCCATCACTGCTCACTGCAAAAAGAGGCTGCATCTCTTTCTGAATCGTTTCGATAGCTAACCGGCTGGCGACCTCGCCCGCCAAGTGTCCGCCCATGCCGTCGGCGACGATCAGCAGACCCAATGGGTTTCCCTGTTCGGGCGGACGGACAAACGAGAAGATCGAATCTTCGTTAGACTGACGCACTTGACCGGGATGTGTGATGCTGGCAGCGTTGAGAATTGTGGGCATAAAAACAGACCTAAGGAGACTGCCTGATTTTACTATCTATCGTGACGCACGCAAAGGAGGCAAGATGAGTGAAGCGTAAGAGATAGGTAAAGAATTAGAAACTACTTAAGAGCAGAACGCTGAAAGCGCTGAACATCGCTGAATGATAAAAAAAGAATCGGCGCGCTTCGCGTCTGCGCTAATCAGCGTCATCAGCGTTCAAAGGTTTAAAAGCAGAGCGCAATGATGCTAGTGTGCACGCAAAGGTTGTCAGATCGCTAGAGGAAGCGCATCGCGGCGAGCACATAAGGCTTCCCATCTGCCACTCA
>JACRLA010000040.1 GCA_016215145.1 Chloroflexota bacterium | reverse complement strand
TCCATCAAGATCACATCGTAACGTTGGCGGCGCAGCGCGGCGAGCGCTTCTAATCCATTGGCGGCAACATCGGCGCGATAGCCCATGCGCTGCAAGATGCGTAACGCCAGTTTTTGATTCACCGTGTTGTCTTCGGTTAAAAGAATTTGCAACGGCAGCCGCGCGGCGAGTGTGGCGTCAAACAGCGGCTCGGCAGTGACGGGTTTGGCAGATACGATGTGCGTTTCGCTGGCGAACACTTCGAGCAGAGCGTTATAGAGTTGCGACGCTTTGATCGGTTTGGTGAGGAACGCGGCGAACTCCACGTTTGTCGTTTCAACATCGCGGCGGTTTAAAGATGTCAGCATGATCAACGGCAGTGCGTTTGTGCCTTTTGATTTTTCAACGGCGCGAATCTCTTGGGCGAGAGTCAATCCGTCCATCTCCGGCATGTGCATATCAAGGATGGCGATGTCAAAGTTGTCGTCGCGCGTCAGCATCTCTAACGCCGCGCGCGGTGACGCCGTCTCTACAGGGATCATGCCCCACGACTGACTCTGCAATTCCAGAATGCGGCGATTAGTTTCGTTGTCGTCCACGATCAGCAGGCGTTTGCCGCTTAGATGTGGGATCGTGAAATGAAACGTCGAGCCTCTGCCCACTTCACTCTCGACCCACATCGTGCCTCCCATCATCTCGCTTAAACGTTTGCTGATCGCCAACCCCAAACCCGTGCCGCCGTATTTGCGCGTGGTCGAAGTATCCACTTGTGAGAAGGATTGAAAGAGTCGATCCATACGGTCGGGAGGGATGCCGATGCCGGTGTCACGAACTTTGAAATGCAGATTGCGGAATGTAGAAGGCGGAGTCGATTCACCATTCATCATTCCGCATTCTACATTCACCACTATCTCCCCTCTCTCTGTAAACTTCACCGCGTTGCCAAGCAGGTTCACTAAAATTTGTCGTAGGCGCGTCACGTCGCCGAGAATCGTGTGCGGCACATTCTCTTCGACGTGATAGGTGAGTTCGATCTTTTTATCGTGCGCCCTCGCCGCGATGAGATCGAGCGCAGACTCGACGCACTCACGCAGATCAAACGGGGTGTGTTCCAGTTCCAACCGCTCCGCTTCGATCTTGGAGAAATCCAAAATGTCGTTGATGATCGTCAGCAGGGCGTCGCCGCTGTTTTGGATCGTTTGGGCGAAGTCGCGCTGGTCGGCGGTGAGTTCGGTGTCGAGCAACAAATCGGTCATGCCGATCACGGCGTGCATGGGCGTGCGGATTTCGTGACTCATGTTCGCCAAAAATTCGCTCTTGGCGCGCGACGCCGCTTCTGCCGATTCTTTTGCTTTTTGCAGCGTGATCTCCGTTTCTTTGCGTTCTGTCAGATCATAGAACACGTTGAAGAAAGCGCGCTCGCCATTGTAAATAATTTGCTCCACCGAGACCGCCGCCCAAAACTTGGAACCGTCTGCTTTTTGAAACTGCACTTCGTAATTACGCATCGTGCCACGCCGCAATTGTTCGGCGATCATCTTTCTGCGCTCGCGCCGATCGGCATAAAAGATTTCGGGATTCAACGAAGACAACTCTTCGGCTTTAAAGTTGAACATATTTAAAGCGGCGGGGTTGCCATACACTACTTTGGAGTCTGAGACGCGAATGATGAGGATCGGGATCGGGGTGGCTTCTGCCATAACACGGAATTGTGTTTCGCTTTCACGCAGCGCGGCTTCGGCGTGTTTGCGTTTGCTGATGTCACGCAAGACGATCAATCGCCCGTTGACAATCTTGCCCGAGCGATCCGACAACGGGGATACCGTCAACTCGTACGGGCGCAGACTCTCTCCTTCACCCAACGTGATCTCGCCCCGCGCTTCTTCTTTATCTTGATAGGCTTGCACGAGATCGGGTCGCGCGGCAAAGATAAGGTCGGCGGGTTCACCCAAAACTTCACGCGCCGGGCGGCGCAACACGCGGACGGCCGCCGGGTTCACATCCACGATTCGGCTGTAGGCGTCCAAGACGATCACTGCATCGGGCATGTTTTCGATCACGGCGTCACGCGCCGCTGGAACCAGATCCAACATTTGATAGCGGAACAACGCCAGCGCAAATGCCACGCCACTTACGGTGAAAGCAAGCGGCGTGATATCTAAATACTTGATCGGGCTAAGATTCAAAACGGTGGCGATGTTGCTTGCCCAAGGGATGAACGTGCCGATCAACAGCGCCACCGTCTGCCGTTTGTAAAATGTTTGCGCGCGAAACAAGCGCATGAGCACGACGATAGTGCCAACTAAAATTTGAATGTATGCGTAGATAACGATGAGCGTCCAATTAATTCCTGATTCGCCTTTCAACGCCGGAAACAAGCCATCCATCGCAAAAGCGTCGTCCATTTTGCTCCACATCAGATGATGCCAGGGATCGGTGTAGACGATGACAATTGAGATCGCCGGATAGATCAACAGCAGCGCGATGTTGCGCGGCGTGACCCGATGATGATAGCCAGCATATTGAAAGGCAAACATCAACCACCATACCGGCAAAGTAAGAATGCCAAAGTATTGCGCCTTGAGCCAGAAGGTGGCGGTAGGAACATCGCCGCCGAGTAGTTGAAGCGCGTTGAAAGCGCACCACCAAGTAATGGCGCACATCATGGCGAAGAAGGAGAGTGCGTTGGGAGCAGAGCGGCGGCGCCAGGTGATGATCGTAATGAAGAGAGAGATCAACGCGGCGAGCGCAGAGGGAATCGCAAAAGGGGTGAACTGAAAACTCATGTGCGGAGATTCTACCTGTATTCAGATAATCCCGCGAATAAAAAGGATCAAAAAGAAACCCTCCCGAAAGCTGTAGAGCAAGATTCTATCTTGCCCACAGAAGAGCAAAATGCTATCTTGCTCCACAGAAGAGCAAGATTCTATCTTGCTCCACAGAAAAGCAAAGTGCTATCTTGCTCCACAGAAGAGCAAGATGCCATCTTGCTTTACGCAAAAGACCCTCCCGAAGGTTTAGAACCTTCGGGAGAGTGAAGACATTCGTCAGATTGACGATGTGACTTTATACGCGCTATAATTTTTTTCAATTGAATAGTTTGACCTTCGGGGCAGGGTGAGAATCCCGATCGGCGGTAAGTCGCAACCACACGCATTAGCGCGAGACGAGCCCGCGAGCGAACTTCGGTTTGCACGATCCAGTGAGACTCTGGAGCCGACAGTAATTCACGCGATCAAGAATTCCGATTTCTTAAAGAAATCGGAATTCTGAAAAAGTGATAAGTCTGGATGAAAGAAGGTGACAGAAACCGCAGTGGTGGCGGGTTCTGCCGTTGCGCGCCGCCGAAGGGCGCGGGAGCCGTCACGATTCGATCCCGCCCGTCCTTCGGTTTTTTTGTCGGCAAGACCTGTCAAGTTTTTGAAACCTGACAGGTCTGGTTGCGCGTTGCCTTGCCCCGTTGATGAACTGTTCAATGGGGCTTTTTGTTTAACTCATTAGCAGAGACACGCAGTGTCTTAAAGACACTGCGTGTCTAAAGGTATATGACACTCTCTGATCTTCTCAACTCAAATCATCACCCACGCGCACACAAGCATCGCGGCACACGAGTGATCATCGCGTTTCTCTCACTTGCCTCTGTCGTCTTGTTGTGGCAAATGTTAATCTGGGTGAATCAATTGCCGCCTTACATTTTGCCTTCGCCGCTTCGCGTGTGGACTCAATTCGTAATCGTCCTCAACGACGGGTCGTTACTGCGTCACACCCTGATCACACTCGGCGAAACTTTGGGCGGGCTCGCTCTGGGTCTGAGCATCGCCGCCGTGTTAGGTTACGTTCTTGCTCACTCACCCGTGCTGGAAAAATTTTTAGAACCCTACATCGTCGCTTCACAATCCGTTCCTATCGTCGCCATTGCCCCGTTACTCATCATTTGGTTTGGGTCCGGACTCACCTCTAAAGTTTTGATCTGCGCCCTGATCGTTTTCTTCCCGGCATTGATCAACACCATTGTCGGCGTGCGCTCGGTTGAACAGGATTTATCTGACCTGATGCGGTCACTGCGCGCCGACCGTTGGCAAACCTTCATCCATCTCGAACTGCCCTCTGCCCTGCCGATGGTGTTAAGTGGGATCAAGATCGGCGCGACGCTGGCAGTGATCGGCGCGGTCATCGGCGAATTTGTCAGCGCCGATCGCGGCTTGGGCTTTTTGATTACCTCAGCGCGCAATAACTTTGATACGGCGCTGGTCTTCGTGGCGATCTTTGCTTTGGTTATTATCGCGATCGCGTTATACGGAACGGTGGCGATGTTAGAAAAAATTTTGTTGAAGTGGAAACAATGACTCGTGATACGTGATGCGTGATGCGTAGTTCACGTATCACGCATCACGTATCACGAAAATTAAAAGGATACCCAAAATGAAAAAACTATTTCTAGTTCTACTCGCTCTTTCGCTCGCGGCGTGCGGCGGCACACAGATTAACGCTCCCGCGCCCACAGCGGCATCACTCACCAAAGTGAAGCTCTCTATGGGCTACATCCCCGATGTGCAATTCGCGCCGTTCTATGTGGCGGCAGAGAAGGGATATTTTAAAGAGCAAGGTCTTGAGGTCGAGTTCGTCACACAATTTGAAAATGATTCTGTTCCGTTGCTCGGCACGAATCAATTGCAGTTCGCCATCGTCAGCGCCGAGCAAGTAGTTCAGGCGCGGGCGCAGGGGTTGCCGATCAAATATGTGTGGGCGTGGTATCAAAAATTTCCGGTGGCGGTTGTTGCCAAAGCGTCATCGGGAATTAAAACGCCGAGCGACTTGGCGAATCGCAAGATCGGTTTACCCGGACTCTACGGCGCGTCTTACATCGGGCTGCGCGCTCTGCTCAAGTCGCAAAAGATCGCCGAGAAGGATGTGAAGTTAGAGTCTATCGGCTTCACGCAAGTGGAAGTGTTGAGTGTGGATAAAGTTGAGGCGGTGGTCGGTTACGCCAACAACGAGCCGATTAAATTGAAAGCGCTGGGGCATAACGTCAACACGATCTACGTTTCCGATTTTGCGAATCTGGCGGGCAATGGTTTGGTGACGAATGAAAAAACACTCAGTGAGAATCCAAAATTGGTGCGGGCAATGGTCGCCGCCGCCAACAAAGGTTTAGCCGACGTGATCGCCAAGCCAGAGGAGGGCGTGGATGTGTCGAAGAAATATGTTGAAGCGTTGGGCAAAGGGGATGCCGCCACGCTAAAGATCGCCCGCGATGTGTTGGACGCTTCGATCTTATTATGGAAAGCGCCCACGCTCGGCATGAGCGATAAAGCAAAGTGGGAAGCGATTCAATCTACATTGCTCGATATGAATCTCATCCCCGCGCCGGTGGATTTGGAAAAAACTTTTACGAATGAATTCATCAAGTGATACGCAATACGGAATACGCAATTCGTATTTCGTATTGCGTATTCCGTAATCACCGAATGATACTTTCAGCGAGTCACCTCTCCCTCACCTACCCCAACGGCAACGGCGGTTTGCGCGCGTTGGACGATGTGTCGTTTGCGGTGAACGAAGGCGAGTTCGTGTGCGTGGTGGGTCCGTCGGGGTGTGGCAAGAGCAGTTTGCTTAAACTCCTTTGGCAAGAGCAGTTTGCTTAAACTCCTTTCGGGGTTGCGAACTCCGACTACGGGCGAAGTGATCTTTGAGGGTGAGAGGGTTCATGCCACACCCGAAAAGATCGCCCTTGTTTTTCAAAAAGCGAACTTGATGCCGTGGCGCACGGTGTTCGATAACATCACCCTGCCCCTTGAATTAAAAAATTTGCCCGCTCACAAAAAAGAATCGCGGGCGCGAGAGATGATCGATCTGGTGGGGTTGGGCGGATTCGAGTCGGCGTATCCACGCGAGTTATCGGGCGGGATGGAGCAGAGAGTGGCTATCGCCCGAGCTTTGGTTCAATACCCTGATGTGTTGTTACTCGACGAGCCATTTGGATCGTTGGATGCGTTGACGCGAGAACGCATGTCGTTGGAGTTATTGCGAATTTGGGATCGTTACGGCAAGACGGTGATCATGGTGACGCACTCGATCTCTGAGGCGGTGTTCTTGGCAGATCGTGTTTTAGTTTTCACGCCGCGCCCCGGTTCTTTGCGGGCAGAGATTCCGGTTGGGTTGCCAAGACCGCGCAATCTCGAGATGACGTACTCGAAAGAGTTTGGCGAGATCGCGAGTCGGGTGAGGGTAGAGATTGGAGATTAGAGGTTACAAGTATATAATCGCGCAGTGATGCGTGATAGAAAAATTCCGTTCATCAAACCGTCATTGCGAGTCTTCGAGAAGCAATCTCCAAACACAACCGAGATTGCTTCGCAAAGAACGCTCGCAATGACGTGGCTTGTAGTTGTTGGCTTAATTCTTGCCGCGTGCGATTCGGGTGTCCCCCCGTTGCCGACGCTTGCCACTGTAAACACCCGCGCCCCCGTCGCCAGTGCTTCCGCGCGCGCGCCCACTTCCACTTCCACACCGTTAGCCGCCACTGTAAACGGTCAGCCCGTTTTTCTTTCCGATTATCAAACTGAATTAGCGCGTTACGAATCCGCGGCAGCATCACTCGGACAAAAAGCGGAAGGCGATTACAAGGCGCGCGTGTTGTCGGCGTTGATTGACAAGTCGTTGATGCTGCAAGCGGCTAACGCGGCGGGGATTAAAGTGACAGAGGCGCAAGTGGCAGAGGCGTATAACAAAGCGATCAGCGAGCGCGGCAACGAGGCGGCGTTGAACCAATGGTTGACGGCGAATTTTTACACCGCCGATCAATTTCGGGCGGCGTTGAAAGAGGGAATGATCCTCAGCGCGATGCAGGCGCAGATTGCAACAAGCGTGCCAACGCAAGCCGAGCAGGTTCACGCGCGGCACATTTTGCTGGCGACGCAAGATGAGGCGAACAAAGTCTTGGCAGATTTAAAAGCGGGCGGCGATTTTGCCAAGATCGCTGTGGCGCGGTCACTCGATCAATCGCGGGTGAACGGCGGCGACTTGGGCTGGTTTGCGATTAACGGCTTAACCGTTCCCGAAGTGGCAAAAGCGGCATTCGACTTGCAACCTAAACAGACGAGCGGTGTTGTGAAAACCGTGTTGGGCTTTCATGTGGTGCAAACGCTGGAACGCGGCACGCGCCCGCTCTCGCCGACATCGTTAGCGTTGATGCAGCAGCAAGCGGTCAACAAGTGGATAGAAGATTTGCGCGCCAAAGCGACGATACAGAAATTTGTATAAACCAGAAACCCGCTTGGTTTAGAACAAAACACCGAGTGTCTTCGAGACACTCGGTGTTTGAATACTCGGTTTAACAAAACAGGTTTCTAAAAGAGGATGTTTTACTATGAATAGATATGGATCAGCACTCGTTAACATCTTGACGGTCTTTGCATTTACATGCACCTGTTTGGTGGGCGGCACGTACGCCGCGCTTTTGGCAAACCCGCGACTGCCGATCAATCCATTCCCGCCTGCCCCGCCACCGACGGTGTTGGTGCTGCCTACTGCCGCGAACACACCAGCGTTTAATTTGCCGACATTGCCGCCAACAAAAATTGCCGCTATCACTGAACAAGGAGCAACCGCTACGCTTGTGGTCGTCGCTACATCTACGCCCACGGCAACGCGCACCTTAATCGGCGGCGCGACGATAACCCTCACGCCTTCGGTCACCGGCACGCCGACCTCAACGCAAATGGTGCAAGTCACAACTACCGGAACACCCGGCACATTGATCGCGGTGACGGCAACACCTTTGCCGAGCAACACCGCCACACAAACACCCACTCTCACATTTACGCCATCCAAGACTCGCGCCGCGTTTGACTTCATTGTGCAAGAGGGCAACCCCATCGCGTTAGCAAATGTTTTCAACTCCAAAGGCTGTTCGTGGATGGGCGTGGTCGGTCAAGCATTCGACAAAAATCTCAACCCGCGCATCGGTTTGATCGTTCACGTTGAGGGTGGCGGCTTGAGCATTGACGCTTTCAGCGGAAGCAAACCGGCAGTGGGTCCCGCCGGTTACGAAATTCAATTAAGTGATCGCCCGATCCAAACTGCCGGCACGTACAAAGTGCAAATGCGCGATACGGGCGGCGTTGCCCTCTCCGACTTCGTCACACTCAGCACGTCGGCCTCGTGTGATAAGAACGCTATCCTTCTCAACTTTGTGCAAGCGCGTTAGAGAAAACCGCGAAGGCGCGAAGAACGCAAAGTTTTTAAATTTTTCTTCGCGCCCTTTGCGTCTTTGCGGTAAAAGTTTTTAGTGGGCATCCTCTACATCGTCGCCACGCCAATCGGCAATTTGGAAGACCTCTCGCCGCGCGCGCTTCGCATTTTGCGCGACGTGAGTCTCATCGCCGCCGAAGACACGCGCCACACGGCAAAGTTGTTAACACATTTCGACATCCACACGCCCAGCACCAGTTATTACGAACACAACAAATTATCTAAACTCGATTCGATTCTCGATCAACTCACGCGCGGCGATGTGGCATTGGTCAGCGATGGCGGCTTCCCCGGAATTTCGGATCCGGGATACGAACTGATTCGCGCCGCCATCGCTCACGGTGTCGCCGTCAGCCCGATACCCGGAGCCTCTGCCCTGCTTGTCGCTTTGGTCGCTTCGGGCTTGCCCACCGACTCATTCGTCTATCTCGGTTTTCTGCCGCGCAAATCATCAGACCGTTCTCGCCTGCTCGAAGAAAACAAAGGGGATGCACGCACCCTGATCTGTTTTGAGACTCCCCATCGCCTGATCGAATCCCTCGAAGACATGCAAAAAGTATTCGGCGATAGACAGATCGCCGTGTGCCGCGAGATGACCAAACTCTACGAAGAAATTTTTCGCGGACTCATCAGCGCAGCCATCACTCACTTCAGCCAAAGTGAGGTGCGCGGCGAGATCACGCTCGTCATCGCCGGGCGCTCACCCGAAGCGCAAGAAACGTGGAGCGAAGATCGCGTGCGATCTGCTTTGCAGCAATTAATTAACGATGGAACAGAACGCAAAGAAGCGGCGAAAGACGTGGCGGCGCAGAGTGGATGGGAGAGGCGGGCGGTGTATAAAATTGCAACGGAACTGTAAGCAGTAATTAGTAAATAGTAATTTGGCTTTACTGTTTACCCAATTACTAATTACCAATTACGAATGAACTTGGATGATCTTTCTCTTTTCACAGCCCTCGACCCCGACAACATACTCCACCACATTGATCACTTGCCCGATCAAATCGAAGCCGCTTGGAATCTGTCGCAGACTCTCCCCCTGCCCGATCTCGAAAATGTAAACCATATTCTCTTTTGCGGCATGGGTGATTCGGGGATAGGCGGATCGTTGGTGATGTCGCTCGTCGCGGGCGAGTGCAAAGTCCCCTTCACCGTTTTGCGCGATTACGATCTTCCGGCGTGGGCAGATTCTAAAACGCTGGTCATCGCCGTCTCACATTCGGGGAACACCGAAGAAACAGTTTCGTGTTTCAAGCAAGCGGTTGAACGCAAAACAAAATTGATGGCGATCACCACAGGCGGCGAGATCGCTAAGATGTGCGATGGGGCGGATGGCACACTGTGGCGATTCGATCATCAAGCCACACCGCGCACTGCTATCGGGTATGCCGTCACTCTGCCCCTCGCCCTGCTCTCTCGCACTCACCTCATCACCGATCAATCTGCCAATGTTGCCTCAGCCATCAGCGCCATGCGCGAGCAACAAAAAAAACTAAACGCCGAGTCGCCCGTGATGAAAAATCCCGCCAAGCGCATGGCGGGGCAATTCATGGATCGCTTCCCGTTAATTTTCGGTTCGGGGATCATGGCGACGGTGGCGCGGCGGTGGAAAGCTCAAGTGTCGCAAAACGCTAAAGCGTGGGCGCAGTTCGAAGACATCCCCGAAATGAATCACAACAGTCTCGCCGGAATCACCAATCCCCAATCTCTCATCTCAAAGTGCATGGCTCTCTTTTTAGAATCCGACTTCGATCACCCGCGTAACAAGATTCGCATTGAAACGACTCGCATGTTAATGATGACGGCCGGCTTCAACACCGATGTCATTCGCGGCATCGGCGACACCCCGCTCGCCCAAGCCCTCACCGCGCTGCACTACGGCGACTACGTCAGCTACTATCTGGCAATGGCATACAACACAGGCATCACACCAATCGAATCCGTCAACGAACTCAAACAGACTCTTGCCAACTCATAATCTCTTTACGGAATACGCAATGCGAAATACGTGTTGCGTATTCCGTATTGCGTAAACAACTTCATGACCCAACTCCTCCCCATCTTCCTTAACGTCATCGTTCCCGTTTTTGCTCTGGTCGTCGTCGGCTATTACGCCGGACCCAAACTACAACTCGATGCGCGCACACTCTCGCGTTACTCGTATTACATCCTCATCCCCTGCTTCGTCTTCGACACACTAAGCAACGCCAAGATCGAAGCGGCGTTGGCATTACGCATGACACTCTACGCTTTCGTCGTGCATCTCGGTTGCGCCTTGCTCGGATTCGTTTTGGCAAAAATTTTGCGGCGCGATCCAAAAATGATCGCGGCATACATGGCAATCGCCATCTTCGGCAACGTCGGCAACTTCGGTCTGCCCATGATCAAGTTTCGCTTCCCCGATGAGCCAAACGTGTTAGAAATTTCTACGTTATATTTTTTGGCGATCATGAGCGTCTCGTTTGTGGTCAACGTGGCGGATCAAGTTTCGCTTCCCCGATGAGCCAAACGTGTTAGAAATTTCTACGTTATATTTTTTGGCGATCATGAGCGTCTCGTTTGTGGTCAACGTGGCGGTTGCCAACTGGCACAAAGGCGGAAGTTGGAAGGCGGCTCTCGCTGTGGTGAAAACCCCGGCACTGATCGCCGTGCCGCCAGCTCTGCTCGTCAACTTTTTTCAAATTGGGATACCGCCGATGATCACCCGACCCATTTCTTTGTTAGCGGCGGCGATGATCCCGACCATGATCGTCGCCCTCGGCGTGCAACTCGCCAGCGCAGGCTTGCCTAAGATCAACTCCGACATGATCTTCTCCAGCGCCATTCGGCTCATCGGCGGGCCCATTTTGGCGGTTGCACTTGCTATGCCATTCGGCGTAGAGGGGTTGGGGCGCAGTGTCGGCATCATTCAAGCCGCCATGCCCACCGCCGTCCTCACTTCGATCATCGCTTTCGAAAATGATCTCATCCCCGAATTTGTGACGGCAACAGTATTATTCTCAACAGTCGCCAGCGTCATCACATTAACAATAGTATTAGCATTGGTATAAGCGTCATTGCTCATTGTTCATTCTTCATTCTTCATTGTTCATTGTTTCATTGTTCATTGTTCATTGTTCATTCCTCGCCCACTCATCTTCCACTCATCACTCCCCTTTAAAATGCGGCGATACTACTTTAACGAGGAAACTTTTTTATGAAATCGAAATTGCTTGCAATAACTTTTGTGATAACGCTGTTGTCAGCCGCATGCAGCACGCCCGCGCCAACAGCCCCACCCGCTCCGACCGGCGTGCCGCCCACTGTTGCCCCCGTCATCACACCCACCTCTGCGCCCCAACCCACCGCCGCGCCGCAAAACTCGCCGACGACTCAAGCGCAGCCCACAACCGCGCCCGCCGCATCCGGCGATAACTTGCGCTTCGTATTAGTGGAAGGCAGCAATGAAGCGCGATACCGTGTGCGTGAACAATTGGCGCGCGTTAATTTACCGGGCGACGCCATCGGCGCAACGAAAACCATCACGGGCGTAATCGTCACCACCAAAGATGGCAAGATCGTCAAAGAGCAATCTAAGATCACCATTGACATCAGCAAACTGCAAAGTGATAGCGGTCAACGAGACAACTTCTTACGCGATAACACATTACAAACAAGACGCTTCCCTACTGTGGTCTTTGTCCCCACCGAAGCACAAGGTCTGGCATGGCCCATCAAAGATGGTCCCATCGAATTTAAACTCATCGGCGATATGACCGTGCGCGATGTCACCAAATCCATCCCGTGGGATGTTAAACTCACGGTGACGGGCAACGACGCCAAAGGGCAAGCCAGCACCAGTTTTAAATTTGCATTCTTCAACATCGAGCCGCCGCGCGTGCCAACCGTGTTGAGCATCGAAGACAATATCAAATTGGAAATTGATCTGACGCTCAAGAAACAGTAAACCTTTGAACGCTGATTAACGCTGATTCTTTTTTATGTCGGCGCCCATCAACGAACTCAGCGCATTCAGCGTTCTGCTTTTAGAGCATAATTTAAAAAAACAGGCGGACACAAAATGTGTCTGCCTGTTTTGGTATTTCACGTATCACGCTCTGGCGATTGAAATCGCCTCAACACAAAACAAAGTTCGCCTACGCGGACTCGTTTTTAACAACACGTATCACATATCACGCAACACGTATCACGCATCACTTCCCACTCTTCGCCTTTTCATTCTCCACCCTCTTCTTCAACTCCGCCATCGCGCCTTTCCACGGGTGACCCAGCGTGTTGCTCTTCGGCAACTTCACTGCCGCCAGCTTGCTCGCCACTTCGGGCATCAACAACGCTAACTCACCCCAATCATTCATCAACACCGCCGCCCTAATTTTCGTCGCGCTGTTTTGCGCCCACATCCACTGCATCCGAAACTGATCGGCTTTCACCCAATAATCGCGCTTCTCCCACGCCCGCACCGAGACATCTATCGTATTGTGAATCTCACTCAAGGCAATCGCCAAAAACGCCGCCATATCGCGCGCTTCATCGTCAATCTGTTTCTTCGTCGCCAACTCGCGGATAGTCATCATCACCGCTTTCGTTAACTGCGTGCGCTGTTTGCCTGAGCTATCTAAATTGATCAGTCTACTCACAACAACTCCTCCACAACCACAAAAAAGTTTTACCGCCTTGCGGCGGTCACGGGCGCGATTGTCTCCAATTGAGAAACGTCTGTCAACTTAAAAAATTGAGAAACCCGTTTTCTTCGAGAAAACGGGTTTCTTGTAATTACTTCTCACGCTTGAAAACCAACCGCATCGCGCCGGGATACGGAATGTTCCGCGACGACACACAGGTTGAAGTGCCAACACCCGTCACCGGCGGCGTGCGCGATCCAACTTGCACACTATACGTCGTCCCCACCTGCATCAAAAAATCTCCGTAGCTGTTGCTGATCTCCGGTTTGAGTCCGGTCACAAAACCATCCTCCCCATCCGCCCACTTGATCGTCACACGCACACCCGCCAACGGCTTACTGTTTTCATCTATCGTATCCACAATGATCAACGGCTTGCGCTCAACGTCGTTGCAATACTTTTCATTCGTGATCAATTTAAAATCAGCCGATGGAATTAAGGAAGAAGTGGCAGCCGATGTCAGCGCAGCAGTGGGCAATGGCGTCACCCGACTCGTCGGCGTTAGCGGTTTCACAGGTGATGCCGCCGTGATCGCGGTTGCCTGAGTCGTGGGGGCAGCCGCGCCCGTTAAGATCGTCGCCAGAGTCACCAACGCGCCGGGGTCTTTGCCTTGCGCCACCAATTTCTGCGCCGTCGTGATCACCGCCCGCGCCGCATCGCCTAACGGCGCCAAACGTTGCTTCGCGCGATCCAAATTTCGATCTTGCATATAAGCCGAAGCAACCAACATCACATATTGATCTTTTGCATCACTCCGCAACGCCGAAGGCAGAGCGTCGCTCATCTTTACCGGATCGATCCAAAAACCGTAAATCGCGCCCAGAATGATTCCAATAACAACGCCAAGCAAAAGAAGTGACGGACGAAGAGGGGATGTGCGCGATTGAACACGGCGCGCGCGATTGCGGAATGATTGAGGAGAACGCATCACGGCAGCGTGGGCGGGGTGCCGCCGAGCGCGGTAGTTAAAGTGACCAACGCTCGCAGGTCGGTTGGCGGCGCCCCCTTGATGATCAGTTGGCGGGTGACACGCCAGTCGGCTGCGCGCCAGATCGAGATTCGAATCAACCGCGTAGCCTTGAGCGATCATCACCACAATATCAGTTTTGTAATCTGCGCGAAGAGAGGCAATAGAGGCATCGGTTGGGTTAGGCGGGCGCGACCAAGCATAACCAATCGCCAGCAAACCGCCGATGATGACGCCAATGAGGATGTTGAAAATCGCTGTTCGTGTCATTTAACGACACTTCCCGAAGTGATTCTTCGGGAAGTCTTCAATGATATAATCTCGCCGCTAATGCCGAAGGAGGGACTTGAACCCTCATGCCCGTAAGGGCATACGATTTTGAGTCGTACGCGTAAACCAATTCCGCCACTTCGGCGCGAACGAAAGTATATGCGAACACAATTAATTGGTCAAGGTCAACATGAAAACTCTCGACCCCAATTTGCTCGACGAAGTTGTTCGACGTATCGCCGAAGCAATCCATCCCGAAAAAATATATCTCTACGGCTCACACGCTTACGGTACGCCGCACGAGGACAGCGATGTAGATTTGCTCGTCTTGATAGATAAAAGCGAAGTGTCAAGATAAAAGCGAAGTGTCATATTACAAGCGGGCGCGACCAATTTATAAAGCCCTGCGCGGTTTAATTATTCCAACAGAAATTCAAGTGATTACACACGAAGAATTTAATCGGCGAGTCAAATGGCTTGTTTCGATAGAACGTGAAGCTTTTGAAAAAGGCAAAGTAGTTTATGAACGTGAATTGAACGACGTACAAGCGTAGTTGATCGTCTCCAATCCCTAATCTCCAATCTCCAATCCCTAATCTCTAATATGAAACTCGGCATCATCGGTCTCCCCCAATCTGGTAAGACAACAATTTTCAACGCCCTGACTCGCGGCAACAAACCTGTCGGTCAAATGACAAGCGGCGGACGCTTTGAAGTCAATCAAGCCGTCGTGCCTGTGCCTGACGCGCGCGTGGATAAACTCTCGGCAATGTACAAACCGAAGAAGACGATCTACACACAAGTCATTTACGCCGACATCGCCGGTCTGGAAGAGGGCGCGGGCAAAAGTGGATTTAGCGGTCCGCTGTTGAATCAACTTTCGACAATGGACGGTTTCATCCATGTGGTGCGGTCATTTGAAAACCCCTCGGTGCCCCACCCCGGCAACGTGGATTACAAACGCGACATCGTCAGCATTGAATCAGATTTATTGCTCA
>JACRLA010000416.1 GCA_016215145.1 Chloroflexota bacterium | reverse complement strand
GGAACATCAGAGATGTCATCGCCCAGCCCGCCCTCTTCTGCCATTTGAGTCAGCACGGTGAGGATGCGCGTGTTATCCACGCACGAGCCCATATGCAGCACAGGCGGCATACCTGTGGCTTCGCACACTTCGCGCAAGCCGGGCCCGGCAAATTCCATCGCCGCTTCGCCGACAGAGTAACCATACTTGGCGGCAGCAATTGCGCCGCAGCCTGTTTGCACCAGAAGCACGTCGTTCTTCAGCAATTCGCGCACCAAAAATTCGTGAGACTTATCTTGAGTGGCGCGCGGGTTGTTACAGCCCACATCGGCGGCAACACCGCGAATGCGCCCCGACATGATCGCATCGTTCAATGGTCGGAACGAAGCACGATACGATCCGCCCAACATGTAGTTAATATATTCGTGCGAGAAGCCGGGGACGATGTCGTTAGTGATATTTGGAATCTCAATCGAGCCGCGATTGGGATAGTTGTCAATCGCCAAGCGCACGATCTCGCGCGCCTGATCCAGCGCGTGGTGTTCATCAAATTCAATGTGCGTTCCGCCGGTGATGCAAACTTTGGGTGAGGTGGTAATGAACTTGGTGTGGAATTTTTCGGCAAGGTTGGGGAGTGCCTGCATAATGCACTGCACGTCCACCACCATCGCTTCCACCGCGCCGGTTAAGAGCGCGAGTTCTTGATGCAAAAAGTTTCCGGCAGACGGCACGCCTTGTCGCAATAAAATTTCATTCGAGGTGCAGCAGATACCGGCAAGGTTGATTCCCTTCGCGCCTTTGCTCTTGGCGTATTCGATCAACTCCGGTTCGCTGGCTGCCGCAACGATCATCTCGGATAGAGTCGGTTCGTGACCATGCAGAACAATGTTAACTTCGTCATCTTTCAACACGCCCAGATTCACTTGCCCGACTCGCGGCTTGGGAGTGCCGAACAAAATGTCAGAGAGATCAGTGGCGATCATCGAACCGCCCCAACCATCGGAGAGGGCACAACGGATAGCACCTTTGAGAATATGCTCGGGATGTTGATCGTCGCCCATATGCGTGCGATGCAAAACATCTACCACCTCACGATCAATGCCGCGCGGCACCACGCCATACTTGCGCCACAATTCTTGTCGCTTCTTGGGCGCGGTCTTGATGTGAACTAGTTCGCCATTCTGTTGACCAAACTGCGCGATGGCTTTGTTCGCCACATCTTTGGCGATCTCTTCCTTTGTTCGATTCGCGGTGGGGATGCCAAATTTGCGAGCGACGGCTTCCAACTTAACTTCATCACGAATCTGATAGCCCTGCGCCTTGCCTTCGGCGGCGGCTAACAAGGTGAAGGCGACATCACGTCCGTGATCGGAGTGCGCGGCGGAACCAGCCGCCACAGCCCGAGCCATGTTGCGCGCGGCAACCGTCTCCACCGTTGCGCCGCACACGCCCACTTGACCTTCTTTGACGAGTCGGCACGGACCCATAAAACAATTTTTGCAACAAATGCCTGACGATGATCCGACCCCAATGGGGCAAGCCGCCATTTGTTCGGCACGAGTGAAGGCAGTGCCTATGCCGAGTTCGTCGGCGCGTATTAACATCTGTTGCGCGGCGGGATCAATACTGCGTTGTTCTTGAGTGCGAGTCTTAGCCATAGTTCTCTCCTTATTTAACGATATTCGTTTTCTTCTTTTTCAAGCAGCGCGTGTATTTGCGTGCGAAAACTGTGCAAACGATGGGCGACCACCTGCGCCATGCGCTCGATCAAAATTGCGCTCAACTCTTTATCACTACGCATCACGCGGCGCAGATCGTTTCCATTAGTAGCAATTGCTTTAATCGGCGACAGACAAATGGCGGAAGAGGTGTAGTGTTGACGACCCAACGCCGCCGACCAACCAAACACGCCGTCTTTAGTAATCGTTTCAATATCCACGCTGCCGCCGTCTTCGGGGAAGAAGCGCAAAACAACTTCGCCCGACTCGATGACGTATACCGACCGCGCTTCATCGCCTTGCGAAAAAATAGTTTCACCTGCGGCGAGTGTGATGCGCCAAAAGACCGGGGCGATCTTGTTGAGTTGCTCTTGAGTTAACTCTTTGAAGAGTGGGAGGTGAGAGAGTTCTTCCGTAAGCATGTGTTACTCCGCTCGTCCCTGAGGTTGCAGATAGGGCGTGGGATCGAGATGATCTTTAATTTCTTCTTTGACCGCAACGCGCAAAATATGTCCAGAGACGTGCATCAAAGTATCTTTGTAATCTGCATCTTGATTCATGCTGGCGAGGCAGGGGAAGTGATGATGAAGCATCCCCGATTCGAATTCAGCGTTGTTCACAGGTGTTGCCGCCAACCCCTGCGCTACGTGATGGGCGCAGCCACAGGCTGAGTCGCGTTCCACTTCAACACTGCTGATGTGTTTGTCGGCATCCACGTTCACGCGCAATTGGGGTTTGCCAAATTGCTGAGCGAAACGTTTGATGAGAGGATCGTCGTAGGTCACAGTGATCGGCGATTCGTTGTAGGTGGTTTCGGTGAGGGAGCAGAAGGGTTTGGGAAAGGCGGCAGCCGCGCCGAGATCGGTGAGCCAGCGTTTGAGCTGCACGGCGAGTCCGTTGGGCAAACTTTCGTTACGATCAATTGGGGCGATCACCGATTTTGCGCCGCTCATCCGCACTACATCAGGAATTAATTGGGCAACTCCGGCGGTGTCACCGAGAGCGAGAATCAAATCTGCTTTTGGAAATGAGGGAGGAAGAAATTCTTCGGGGTCGTCAATGAGCAGAGGCAGTGAACGCGGCGCAGACCAACGATGCACTGTCCACGAAGATGGAGCAAAACGATGAACGTTATCAGCAATGCGCTCTCCCCACTGCCCTTGTGTAATGGCAATAACGACGAATGGGGAGTCACTCTTTTGGGCAGTCATAGTTCTCCGCGCAAATCGAACTGCTTAACGTTATAGAGTGACGAAGGTTACATGGCTAGTAAGAAATGTCATATTTTTGGGAGGCAACCCGTTACTGTGAGATGACACTTTACGCACTCACGGAGAAAGAGTGAAATATGAGATCATTGTCAAGATTGATTGATGATCGAAAAAAAACTTCCGAAGTTCGCTTTGTGTGCGGCTTCGGAAGTTGGAGAAGAGTCTTAGCGATTTGAGTTACGGCGGCGTCGAGAGGCCGATCCATTTGGACGAGAGCGAGGAGGATGCTGCCCTGTCTTATGCGCGGGAAGTATCTCGACGAGGCGAGAGACGTAAGGTTGAGGCGCGTTGTTGTGAGGGCGTGATACGGGTGATGCCGGTTTTTGTTTCGAAGTATGAGGTCGGATCGCTTCGGGGCGGTGACGGCGTCCCTGTGGCACGCGAGGCGGTCTGTGGAATTCGGTATCGCGCGCGGGAGCCTTCGCTCCGTAATCAAATCCTTCTAACGTGCGGCGTTCCAATTTAGATCGCAAGATGCGTTCAATTGTTTTCACCATGTCGGCATCTTCGGATGTGATGAGGGTGAAGGCGTCACCCGTTTTGGCGGCGCGCCCGGTGCGCCCGATACGATGAGTGTAGGCATCGGCAGTATCCGGGATATCGTAGTTGATGACGTGCGAGATACTGGAAACATCGATGCCGCGCGCGGCGATATCGGTGGCGACCATGATCTGATATTTACCGGAACGAAAACCATCGAGCGCGTCTTGGCGTTT
>JACRLA010000473.1 GCA_016215145.1 Chloroflexota bacterium | reverse complement strand
TGCAGTTCACCAGCCCGTGGTGTAGAACTTTACATACTCGCCGATATGAGTCGCCCAATAGTCTTCATTATGCCCACCGGCATAAATGTTGAATGTGTGCTGTGCGCCTGCTTCGGTGAGCAGCTCGTCAATCGGGGCGGCGCTGTCTTCCAACATAGGGTCGCCGTCGCCAATATCAATGCTGATCACCATATTGAGCAGCAATTGCTGCGCCCACGTCACCAGATTGGGCGAGTCTCCATAAAAGAGCGCCGGGCTGTGTCCGCCGATGCGGCTGAAGAGCTCCGGATGCGATAACCCGATGTGGATCGCCCAGCCGCCGCCGTACGAGAGTCCGCCGATGGCGCGGTAATTGCGATCATCTATCGTGCGGAAGTTCTCATCAATGAAGGGCACAATCTCGTTCACAAACGCGGCATTGAAAGATGTTTCCAGCCGGTCGTGCGGCATGACGATGATAAATTGCGTTGACATTTGATCGGCGGCGGCAGGGGCGCCGAGAGATACCCATTGGTCGGCGTTATTGCCCATGCCATGCAGAAGATACAACACCGCGTAGCGTTGATCGGACGAGTCGTAACAAGCGGGCAAGTACACGTTTGTATCAATCGTCTCCGATAAGATCGTGGTCGGAATTTCTACCGCTATCACTGTGCCTTGCGTTTCTTGACAGCTCGTATTGACGGCGGCTTGAGTCTCGGATGAGGTGAGTGTGAGTAGTGTTGCCAGCAAACTTACAACGATGAGGGAGTTCAGTATTTTGTTACGCATTTTCTTAATTCCTTGATGATTCAACTGTATCGCTGCTACATAATGCAGGGATTAAAATCGAGCTAAACGATGTAAAACAACTATCATTTTCCTAGCCCGTTAGTACTTTATAAAGAAGTTTTTATGGAGAAGTTGTGGAGATTTGATTTCCGAAATGAATTACCAACAATCCCTGGATTACATTTACAGCTTTGCCGATCTTGGACTTAAAGCGAAAGGTCGCTCGTACGATCTCTCGCGCATGCGCGCCTTGTTGGCGCGGCTGGGTGATCCGCAGCGCGCCGTTCCTGCGGCGCACGTTGCCGGCACCAAAGGCAAAGGCTCCACCTCGGCGTTGATCGCTTCGGTCATGCGAGCCGCAGGTTATCGCGTGGGTCTTTACACGTCACCGCATTTGCACGAGACCTACGAGCGAATTCGCCTCAACGGCGAATCGATTTCATCAGAAGACTTCGCTTCACTCACTACTGAACTGCGCCCACACTTCGAATCATTTTCCGGCACGACCACGTTTGAGATGTTGACGGCGATGGCGTTTGCATGGTTCGCCCGACAACGATGCAACTTCATGGTGATCGAAGTTGGACTCGGTGGACGGCTGGATGCGACGAACACCTTGTTGCCCAATGTGTGCGCCATCACGTCGATCAGTTTTGATCACACCCACGTACTCGGCAACACATTGGCGAAGATCGCTTCAGAGAAATCGGGGATCATCAAAGCCGGCGCGCCGGTGGTGACATCGCCTCAGCCGCCCGAAGCCGAAGAGGCAATTGCCGCCGCCGCGTTGGATCGCGGTTCGCATTTAGTCCGCGTTGGAATTGATTGGCGGTATTACCGCGAAAAATTTTCACTTGAGAGTCAATCGTTCAACGCCTGGAAAATTAATCATCCACCATTGCATTTTGATCTGCCGTTGTTGGGTGAGCATCAGGTTGAAAACGCGGTCACGGCAATTGCCATGGTGGACGAACTGCGCCAGCAAGGATTCAAAATTTCCGACGAAGCGTTACACGAAGGGATCGCCAACGTGAAATGGGCGGGGCGCTTTGAAGTTTTCAACTTCCCGAAGGTTCACAACCTTCGGGAAGCTAAAGCGATTGTTCTCGATTGCGCTCACAATCGTGATTCGATGCGGCGACTCGTTCTCGCCTTCAACGAACTTTTTCCAAAGGTGACGCCGACTCTGATCTTCGGCGTCTCGGACGACAAAGATGTGAGCGGGATGCTGTCCGAGCTAGTTGCCCTCGCGATTGAAAAATTGATTGTCGTCAAAGCGAATCACCCTCACGCCAGTGATCCCGCCAAGTTAGCGGTGCAAATTGAGTCGAGCGGGGTTGCGCGTTCTGTCAAAGTGGCGCATACTATTTCTGAAGCCCTCGACGACGCAAAACGAAAGGCAGAAGTTATTTTAGTGACGGGCAGTATTTTCGTTGTTGCCGATGTGCGCGCGGAATTAAAATTTTAAAGACACCGAGTGTCTCGCAAAGCGCCCCGTAGCGAAGCGGAGTGGGTGAGACACTCGGTGTCTAATGTCACCATACCCACCTTAATGTTTAATCTTCCTCCTCTCAACCACAACGCATACTTCGGCGACGACGATATGAACGATTGGGTCTTGCGAGCCGAACTCGCCGAATCGATGCGCGTCCGCGCCGAAGAACTTTCCGATATTCCCGAAGCGAAAGCCGACGATGAGGGATTGATCGAATGTGCCATCGTGCCTCTGCGCGACATGGTGATGTTCCCCCACATGATCACGCCGCTGTTAGTCGGCAGAGAAAAGTCGTTGGAAGCAGTGGCGGCAGCCATTAAGAATCACGAGACGGTTATCGCGCTCACTCAACGCGACCCCGAAGTGATCGATCCCGAAGCGGATGATCTTTACACCGTCGGCACCGAAGTTGCGCTGGGTCGCATGTTGCGAATGCCCGACACCACCACATCCGTTTTGGCGCAAGGACGCCGCCGACTCGAAATTGTCGAATTCACCCAGACCGAACCTTACTATCGCGCCAAGGCGCGCCCGATCTTTGAACCGAGTGATCGCACGCGCGAGAACGAAGCCTTGATGCGCGCCGTGTTGGCGTTGTTTGAAAAAGTTGTCAAACTGAATCACAGCATCCCCGAAGAAGCCTACGTCTATGCGATGAACGTGGACGAGGCGGGCTGGTTGGCAGATTTAGTTGCCTCGACCATTGGCGTGGATGTGCCTGCCGCGCAAGAAGTTTTAGAAATGATCGATCCGACGATGCGCTTGCAACGGGTGAGCGTGTTGTTGGGCAAAGAGCTCGACGTGTTGGAGCTCGAAGATCAGATTCACTCGCAAGTGCAATCGGGTGTGGATAAAGATCAACGCGAATACTATTTGCGCGAGCAGATGAAAGCGATCCAAACCGAATTGGGCGAGGGCGATCTGTGGATCAAAGAGGTGGGCGATATCAAAGAGAAAGTTGTCGCCGCCGCGATGCCTGATGAAGCGAACAAAGCTGCGCTGAAAGAATTGGAACGCTTGGGGCAGATGCCGGC
>JACRLA010000472.1 GCA_016215145.1 Chloroflexota bacterium | reverse complement strand
TCAAGCGGAAAATTTAAATCGCGCGCCATCTGCTTGATAACGATCACTTGCTGCGCGTCCTTCTGCCCAAAATAAACGCGGTCTGGCGTGAAAGCATTAAACAATTTTGCGACCATAGTTGCCACGCCACGAAAATGTCCGGGACGATGTTTGCCTTCAAGCGGTTGACTCACATTTTCTACATTGATATGCGTTTGAAAATTCTGCGGGTAAACAATTTCCGCTGTCGGCGTCCACACCACGTCCGCGCCCGCCGAGGATAAAAGCTGCAAGTCACGATCCAAGTCGCGCGGGTAGCGGCTCAGATCTTCATTGGGCCCGAACTGAGTCGGATTCACAAAGATGCTCACGCCGACGTGGTCGTTTTCTTTTTTTGCGCGCTTCACTAAAGAAATATGCCCGTCATGCAAAAAGCCCATCGTCGGCACTAATCCAAATGAGCCTTTGAGGGAAAAACGCTCTTTGCGAAGATCGTTTAAGTCTTGGATCGTTTTCATCACGAATGACTCGAATGGACGAATGAGACGAATTTTTTATTTTGAATTAGCCACACTCCACACATCCATCTCGCCTTTACCTTTGACGTTAATCGTGCCACGCGGGTGGCAGACAAATTCATTCTTGATCAGATCGTAAGTGGCTCGTGTGATCTGGACGAGACCTGCCGCGCCGTGCGACTCCATGCGGCTGGCGGTGTTGACGGCGTCACCCCACAAATCGTAAATAAATTTTTTTCTACCGATCACACCGGCAATCACTGAACCCGAATTGATGCCGATCCGAAATTGAATCTGTCGTCCGTTAAAGACGCGGCTCTTTAAATACTCGTGCATCTCCAGCGCAACGCGAGTCAAAATTTGGGCGTGGTCGTGGCGCGGGCGCGGCACTCCGGCGGCGATCATGTAACAATCGCCGACGGTCTTAATTTTTTCGAGATTGTGCTTGTCAACCAGCGAATCAAAGTGGGAAAAAATTTCGTTGAGCAGCTCCACCATTTCTACCGGCGGCAGTTCAATCGTCAGCGGCGTGAAGTTAACCATGTCGGCGAACAATATACTCGCGCCGTCATAGTGATCGGCAATAACTCGATTCTCATTTTTCAAGATCGCCGCGATCTCTTTCGGCAAGACATTTAGCAACAGTGTCTCGGCTTTCTCTTGGAAGATATTTTTTTGTCCCACAAAGTAAGCCACCAACGTAAAGACAATCGCGCACACGCCGCTGATATTCAAAACGAAGAAGAGGATGATCAACGTTGGCGACAGATTATTTAGCACACGCACAAAAGGTTGTAACAAGCCGCTGAGCACCACCATGCCAATGAAACCGCCAAACCAGCGCGGCGCGGTGCGCGGCTCGTCGAACAACAACGCGCCTATCGGACACATGAAACTCCACAACACCACGCCGCTTGAATTAATGAATCCGCCTAAGGCTATTTGCAACAGAAGAGGCAAAAGCAGTATGAGGAGTAATTGGCTAAAACGGAAGAAGCGATATTGGCGCGTAATGGCAAACGTCAACACACTCAGACTCGAAAAGAGCGCATAGCCAAACGGAATGCTGCCGGCGACGATCTCTCCGAATGCCATATACATAAACCCCCACATCCCCCCCGCCAGAATGAACATGAAAGAAGCCAACACCAGCAAATTTTTTTGCAGGCGCAGATCGTCAGTGTCATTCGAGTCCGAGCCGATTCGTGAAATGAGTAAAAAAAGTTTTTGCATCATAGAGTCAAAGCCTTCACCAAACGATAGAGCGTCTCGTTAATAGAAGTTGGCGCGCCCAGTTTTTTTCCTTCGCGCACCACCGCGCCATTAATGGATTCGATTTCCGTTTGCGCGCCTCGTAGTATATCTTGAAACATTGAGGAGCGATTAGTCGAAGTATTGAACAGCACTTCCCGATAACGGTTATGCGGACTGTGGCGCGGCGGCGTGATGCCTTTGGCAACCATCACCGCCAAACACTCATCCACAGCGTGATCGCCAACCTTCAACGCATCTTCCCTCTTCAAGAACTCCCCATTCGTTAGACGCAGCAACGCAGTGAGAGGATTGATCGGGACGTTGATGAGCAACTTGTTCCAGACAAGGGATTGGAGATCGGAGATTGGAGATTCGTGGACTTCGATGTTCGCATTTCGTAAGACATCAACCCACTTTGTTAATCGTGGATGCTCGGCTACATGGATCGATCCTTTGCCACCATCGCGCACCCTGCCCGCTTCGATCATGTTCGCCCCTTGCATCGCCACGCCTTGCGCCACACGTTCCTCACCCAATTCATTCGCTAATGCTTCGTAATTCCCCAAACCGTTTTGCAAAGTGAGCGCCACGCCGTCAGGCGACAAAAACTTTTTAATCTCTTTAGCAACTTTTTCCGTTTGATATGACTTCACTAATACCAACGCCAAGTCTGCCCCTTCACATTCACGCACATCACTTGTCGCTTTAACGCGAAAGGCTCGACTTCCCGAATCATCTTCGAGTATCAAGCCTGCTGTATTGATCGCCTCAATCGCCTCACGCCACGACCCGAACATAATTAGGGAGTGCGACGACTCCTGTCGTCGCGCAACGTCAGAGACGTTGCACTCCTTTGAAGCGAGTCGCGCCGCGAAGAGTGAAGCGAGTGCGCCTGTGCCGATGATGGTGATCATAAGCGGGAATAGCTCTTTGCAATTTTAGAGCGTTGTGGGGGACGGTTTTCTAATCCGCATTTCGGCATTTTCCTGATTCTCGCCATTATTCCGTTTAGAAACAGGGGAGTCGCACACGCGCTAACATTCAAGTTTCAGAATAACGTTCAGGAGCGGATTAGAGCGCCAAAAACCACAACGGTCATTTCTATTTCCAATAACGTTTATTGGGTGTTGGAATCCAGCTTCCAACATCCAGCCTCTAGGCGAGTTCTTTTTCTTCAAACTCACTCACTAATTCGTGCCACTCCTCATCCGGCATCGAATAAGTATGTTCGTGAGTCGGGAATTGATGCGAGAGAACTTCGTTTTTGTATTCGGTGAAAGCGCGCAACATCTCGCCGTTGATATTGGCATACTTCTTAACGAACTTCGGCGTGAAGCGATCAAAGATGCCCAGTAGATCGTGCGTGACCAACACTTGCCCGTCGCAACCCGCGCCCGCGCCAATACCAATGGTGGGGATCAAGAGTCGGCGCGAGATGAGTTCGGCGAGTCGATCCGGGATCGCTTCGAGAACAATGGCGAAGCATCCGGCATCTTGCAGAGTCAGTGCATCATCAATCAAACGCCGCGCAGCAGTGGCGGTGCGCCCTTGTGCTTTGTATCCGCCTAATTGATTCACCGATTGCGGTGTGAGTCCGATATGCCCCATCACGGGAATGCCGACGCCGACAATCGCTTCGGCAGTCGCCGCCACTGCCCGCCCACCTTCCAACTTAATCGCATCCATGTTCGCTTCGGATAAAAAGCGTCCGGCGTTGCGAACCGCCTCTTGTGCGGAAACTTGATACGACATAAAAGGCATGTCGCCGATGAGCAACGGAGTCTTCGCGCCGCGCGCCACGGCTTTGGCGTGATGCAGCATGTCGTCCATCGTCACGGCAAGCGTGTTCTCGTAACCTAACACAACCATGCCGAGCGAATCGCCGACGAGCAAACAATCTATGCCAACGCGATCCGCAGCGAGCGCGGTGGCGTAGTCGTAGGCAGTCAGCACAGCGATCGGTTCGCCGTGTTCTTTGCGCTCACGAAAGGTGAGGGTTGTAACTTTTTTGCGTGGAGCTGTTTGAGATGACATGGCTTTCTTCTCCTTTGAGTAAGATGCCTCGAATGGGGATTGGTAATTAGTAATTGGTTGTTGGTCGTCTCGCTTCGTGAAGAATGCGAGCGATGAAACATGATTTGTGTTAAGTGATTTGCGCTAAGCGTCCTTTCCACCATTCGGCAATAGAGGGGCGCAGGTCGGGCGGCGGGAGCAGCTTGCGATAGTCGAGCCGCCACTCGTAACCGGCGCGCTCATGCACGGCGCGCAGTGCAGAATTTAAATCCATGACCACGTCGGGATCAGGCGCGAGCAATGGCACGGGCAAGAGAGGCAATGGTTCGTTGATCGCCACCGTCCAAATTTCGGAGACGCGCGCCGCTTCGGGGCGATAGCGATTGACCAGCAAAACATAATCTGTGTCGAGAGGCGGTTCACTTACTTCTAAGCCGGGGCGCTGCCCGCCGCGCAAGAGATCGAGTTCGATAAAGTGAACAGCAGAGTGTAAAATGTTTTTTCGTTTCTGACGGTACTGATCTAAACCCTCGCCCTGTCGTTTGTTGTAGGGCGAAAGAATCTCAATCGAAGTGACAAGTTGATTCGTTTCTGTTACGTAAAGTTGCACCGCGTGAAGTTTGACGCGATCTTCTACTAATGCAACGCGCTTTAGTGGCGCTTCAGGCGCGATCACCACAGCCTCGCCCATCATCACAGGCGAAGTATCAACATCCAATTGATGAAAGATGCCGGCGTCCGGGCGCATAGAAGGCAAGGTGATAGCGATGTCTTCGATCACCGTGCGCGTTTCAACATCGGCGTAGTATTTGGGACCAATGCGGGGGTTGAGCTGACCGATTAATGCGTCTGCCAACGAATGATGAACACTGGGCCACAAATCGCTATCTTCAAAATAAGGATTCATGCCGGGGAATGGTGAGGGCATAGTCATCTCCTTCGCTTCGTCTCGTTCTATTACAGATACGAGCGATGGTTAAAGTATAGCATGATGAGGAAGCGAGTCCATGATAATATCACCCCAAAGGATCGCCATGAGTCACCTTATACCTTCACCTGAACTTGCTACCACCGTTCGACGTCGGGTAGACGAACTGCATCCAAACTCTCTCGGAGATTGGCCAACGCGGGTTTGCAAGGAAGAACTCAATGCCCTTCCACTACATGGCAATGTGGTTTATCTCTGGGCGCT
>JACRLA010000471.1 GCA_016215145.1 Chloroflexota bacterium | reverse complement strand
CTCGCAAGATGCTATTAACGCGATGGTGAGTGTATCTCAACATTACTCCACGCTTGAATATGATCTGGAAAAATGCGAGCGCGGTTCACGCACGACTCACGCTGAACGACTCTTAACGCAACTCACTTCAACTGAATCGGCACTTGTCGTCAATAACGCCGCCTGCGCTCTGTTGTTGACTCTTACTGCCTTAGCCAAAAACAAAGAAGTGATCGTCTCGCGTGGGCAGCTGATCGAGATTGGTGGCGGCTTCCGCGTGCCGGATGTGATGAAGCAATCGGGTGCGAAGTTAGTTGAAGTGGGAACCACGAATCGCACCCACGTCCGCGATCTTAAGGATGCCATCACCGATAAAACAGTTGCGTTACTGCGCGCCCATCACTCCAATTTTAAAATCATTGGTTTCACCACCGAGCCAACGCTGGAGCAGATGGTGAAGGTGGCGCACGACGCGAAGCAGATCGTCATTGACGATCTGGGTTCAGGTGCGTTGCTGGATACGGCTCAATACGGACTCTCACACGAGCCGATGGTGCAAGAGAGTGTGAAAGCAAACGCCGATATTATTATTTTCAGCGGCGACAAACTTTTGGGCGGACCTCAAGCAGGCATCATCATCGGGCGCGCCGAGTTAATTGAAAAACTAAAAAAGCATCCGCTCGCCCGCGCTGTCCGTGCTGATAAGTTAACGCTTGCGGCGTTGGCTGCGACTCTGACTCACTATCTCAAAGACGAAGCCACAAAAAAGATTCCGGTGTGGAAAATGATCGCAATGCCGTTGAGCGAGATCGAATCTCGTGCTGCGCGCTGGGCGCAAGTGTGGGGCGGGATCGTAATCGAGAGTCAATCAACGGTGGGCGGCGGGAGTTTACCGGAAGAAACGTTAAGAACCAAAGTTGCCGCGCTCAAGGCGGCATCCCCTGATCAGTTTCTGGCGCGTTTGCGTGAGTCGCCCATCCCCGTGATCGCCCGAATCGAAAACGATTGGGTGATCTTCGATCCGCGAACGGTGAATGAAGGCGAAGAAGAAACATTGGTGAAGACTGTTTTTGATCAACTCAATCAAGCTTAATGTGTCATTCCGAGGAGCGTTCTTTGCGACGAGGAATCTCTGAGCGGGATTTCATTTATTGACCGTGCCAGAGATCCCTCGCTTCGCTCGGGATGACATTGTCGAAGAAATTCGTAAACCATCACATTGGAGAACTCTTTAAATGAAATCTGATCTTAATAATTTAATGACCGAACGCAACATTGATGCCCTCATCGTCACCGGCTCGTCGCACGCGAACCCGATTCTGTATTACTTGGTCAACGGCGCAAACGTGGGCGAAGTGACTACTGTGATCAAAAAGCGCGACGAAGCCCCAGTGATCTTTGCCAATTCAATGGAGCGCGACGAAGCGGCGAAGTCGGGCTTGCAAGTGGTGGATCGCAACACATTCGATCCGTTGAAGTTGTTGAACGAGGAACAGGGCGATCAACTTAGAGCGAAAGCGCGATTAGTTGGCGCGATGTTGGACTCGTTGAACGTGAAGCGCGGGCGCGTGGCGGTGTATGGGCGTGAAGAGCAAGGGGCGGCGCTGGCGTTGTGGAATATGGTGATGAAGATGAATCCGGCGATTGAAATTGTGGGCGAGTTTGCCAACACAATTTTTGATCTGGCGCGGCAGACGAAGGATGCCGACGAAGTGACGCGGATTCGTTCGGTGGCGGAGCGCACGATGCAAGTGGTGGATCAAACGTGGAATTTTTTGGCGAGTCATCGCGCGAAAGATAATGTGTTGGTGAAAGAAGATGAGTTGGCGTTGACGGTGGGCGATGTGAAGAAAAAGATTCGTCAGTGGAGCATGGAACTTAACATCGAGCATCCCGACGATTTTATTTTTGCCATTGGGCGTGATGCGGGTGTGCCGCATTCGCGTGGAACTGACGCCGACGTGATCGCGCTGGGCAAGACCATCGTACTCGACATTTTTCCGTCCGAGGCGGGCGGCGGCTATTTCTTTGATTTTACGCGGACATGGTGTGTGGGTTACGCCCCGCCTGAAGTGGAAAAAATTTACAACGACGTTCTCGAAGTGTTCAACATTGCCACTGACTCTATGCAGGCAAACGCGCCTTGCTCGCGCTACGCGGCGATGACGAATGACTTTTTTGAATCGCGCGGCTATGCGACTCTGCGAAAAGATTCAAAGACCACTGAAGGTTATGTGCATAGTCTGGGTCATGGCGTGGGGCTTGATGTTCACGAGTCGCCTTCACTGCGCGATTACGAAGGCAACAAAGACACGCTCAAGCCCGGCGTGGTCATCACTGTTGAACCCGGTTTGTATTATCCCGACAAAGGTTTCGGCGTGCGGATTGAAGATTACCTGTGGGTGAATCCTAAAACGGGCGTGGTTGAGACGATTGGGGAGTTTAAGAAGGATTTGGTAATTCCTTTAAAACAGTAATCAGTAATTAGTAATTGCTCACCGCTCATTGCTAACCACCCAATGCTTATTTTAGGAATCGAAACTTCTTGTGACGAAACATCAGCCGCCGTTGTGCGTGATGGCAAAGAGATTCTGTCTAACGTCATTTCATCACAAGCAGACTTGCACGCAAAATATGGTGGCGTGTTTCCGGAGATGGCGTCGCGGATGCACATTGAGGCGATTCATCCGTTGCAACTTATCGCGGGTGCGGAAGCGATTCAATTTCCGGTGATGTGTTTGATCGTGAGTGGCGGTCACACCGAGTTGGTGTTGATGAACGAGCAGCTAAAGTATCAACGACTCGGCGGCACGGTGGATGACGCGGCGGGTGAAGCGTTCGATAAAGTTGGCAGAATGTTAGGCTTGCCGTATCCGGGTGGACCACATGTTGAGCGAGTTGCCAAAGATGGAAACGCAAACGCATTTAATTTTCCGCGCTCGTGGCTTGAAGGCACAAATGATTTTTCGTTCAGTGGATTAAAAACTGCGGTGCTGCGCGAATTAAAAAAACTTGTGCCGACTCTACGCGCGGGTGAAGACGCGCCGCCAGCCGCTACCCCTACAGCTGATCTCGCCGCCAGCTTTCAAGCGGCGGCGGTTGAAGTACTGACCGTGAAAACGGTTAACGCGGCGCGAGAGCATAACGCTAAAGAAATTTTTATCGCGGGCGGCGTCTCGGCGAATAAAGTTTTACAAAGTGAAATGTCGCGCCGCAGTGGCGGCACTCCAAACTGCGTCGCCGTGCGCTTCCCACCATTAATTCTCTGCACCGATAACGCGGCAATGATCGCCGCCGCAGGGTATCAACGTTTTATCGCAGGGCAACGTGATTCGTTGGATATGGATGTGAAGCCGAATTGGAAATTAACCACGTAGAGACGTTGCGGTGCAACGTCTCCGCTGAGATAAAACAGAGACGACCCAACGGGTCGTCTCTACGTTTAACCGATTGATTTAAATTTCACTTCGGGGAATTTTTGTTGGCAATAATCTAAATCGAATTGTGAATTGAATAGCGCCACAAGCTTGTCTTGCGAATCTCTTGCGCGGCGGAGTCCGTGCCCCCAGGGGAGTTTGTCGAGCGTGTCGGCATCCCCTTCTGCCCAGCGCGAGAATTTGTAGGTAAGGGGTTCAAGAGTTGTCGTCACGTTGTATTCGGCTTCGAGGCGGGCGCGCACTACATCAAATTGCAATTGCCCGACGACGGCGAGAATCGGGTCGCGCTGAAATGAGTCGGCGTCATACAGGACTTGCATCGCGCCTTCGGTCTCCAGTTGGCGCATCCCTTTTTGAAATTGTTTTTGCTTGCTGACATCCGTATTACGAATCAGCGCAAAGTGTTCGGGTTGAAAGCGCGGGATGGGCGCGAAGTTAAATTTTCCGTCTTCGCACAAGGTGTCGCCGATGGCGAAGGTGCCGTTGCTCGGCAGACCGATGATGTCTCCGGCGTAAGCCTCATCTAATACCTCACGCTCGTTGGCAAAAAATTTATACGGACGCGGCAGGCGAATCGTTTTCCCACTTTGAGAATGATACACACTCATGTCGCGCTCAAAACGCCCCGAACAGATTCGCATGAAGGCGACGATGTCACGGTGATTCGGATTCATGTTTGCCTGAATCTTGAAAACGAATCCTGAAAACGATTCGCGGTCAGGCATGATCATTCCGTTGTCGCTTTGATACGGGCGCGGGGTAGGGGCGCGCTCCACAAAGGCATCCAAGAAAAGTTGCACGCCAAAGTTGGTGAGGGCACTGCCGAAGTAAACAGGCGTTTGCGTGCCGCCTAAAAATAATTCGTCGTCAATGTGATAGTGCAAGCCGTCGAGCAGTTCGCTGTCGGCGGTGAGTTTGGCGATCTCTTTCTCACTTAAGTGATCGTTGAGGGTAGGATCGGAGACGGCAACCGCGACCTCATCTGCGGCGGTGGCGTTGTGGGCGACGCGGCGGTAGATGTGAACCGTGCGCGTGAGTCGATCATAGATTCCGCGAAATGATTCGCCGTCGCCGATGGGCCAGTTCATCGGCACGGCTTGCATCCCCAAATTTTTTTCGATCTCCTCAAGAAGATCAAGCGGATCGCGCGACGGGCGATCCATTTTGTTGATGAAGGTGAAGATGGGCGTGCCGCGCTGCTTGCACACCTCAAACAGTTTGCGCGTTTGCGCTTCGATGCCTTTGGCGGCGTCAAGCACCATCACCGCGCTGTCGGTGGCGGAGAGGACGCGATAGGTGTCTTCGGAAAAATCTTCGTGACCGGGCGTGTCGAGCAAATTGATGATGCGATCTTTGTAGGGGAATTGCAACACGGTGGACGTGACCGAGATGCCG
>JACRLA010000146.1 GCA_016215145.1 Chloroflexota bacterium | reverse complement strand
TTAGCCAGTTTGTGCGCCACAAGTGGATGGTGTGATGGAAAGACGTTAGACATGGAGTCTCCTTGACCTGTGTGGTCTCTCTTGCGTTGATATAATGATCACTGTGAAGAACAACACGCTTATTATAATCTTATTGATCGTAACATTTATCTTTGGCGCGTCGCTCATCGTCTATTCGCAGATGGGATCGCCTGCGGTGGCGACGATTGCCTTAAGTGATACGCCCACGCGCGCGGTGACGGCATCACCGACGACTACGGTGACGCCGACTCCGTCTATCACCCCGACTCCGTCACTGATCAGCTACAAAGTGATCGCCGGAGATACGGCTCTGGGCATCGCCGCAAAATTTGGAATCAAACTTGATCTGATCGTCAAAGCGAATCCTGATCTCAACCCCGATCTACTCTTCGCTGGACAAACGCTGATGATACCGCCACCCGGTTGGACGCCGTCGCCCACGCCCACACTGCCACCCGACCTCACCGCCAGTATTTTGCCCGATGCGTCTAGCGTGCGTTTCCGCAAAGACCCGGGCGAAGCAGAAACGATTTTAACTTTTTTACCGGCGAACACAGTGTTAAAAATTTTCGGACGCACGGCTGATAAAGAATGGATCGAAGTGCAGTTAGGCAATCAACGCGGCTGGGTGCAAGCACAATGGTTGCAGTTGCCGCTGAGCGTTGCTAACTTGCCCGTCACCGGACAGACTCGAATCCCCACGCCCACGCATACCCTGACTCCGACTCCCATCCCGCCGCCGCCCGCCGACCCTTACACTTTTCTCGCGCCGCCGGGCGTCAGCGCGCATGCCCGTGAGATTTATCAACGTGGACTCAAACTCGGAAACGATCCGCGCGTATTTTCGAAAGCCGGTGATTGTCATTCCGATGTTCCGAATTTTCTTGGCGAGTTCGACTCGGGTCGTTATCAATTGGGCAAGTATGGATATTTGCAGCACACGATCAATCAATTCAAAGGATCGTTTGCTTCAAAAAGTATGGCGGCGGCGAGCGGCAGCAATTTGGCGGTGGTGATCAATCCTTTGTGGGCAGATCCAAAATTGTGCGGGCGCAGCGAGAAGCCTATCGAGTGCGAAGTTCGCACGCGCAAACCGAGCATCATGTTCGTCGCCATGGGGACGAATGAATACAACTACTCGCCTCAAGACTACGAAGAGCAGATGCGCGTGGTGTTAGATTATTTAATTTCTAAAGGCGTTCTGCCGATCATCGTCACCAAAGCCGATCAACGCGAAGGGCTCAAAGATATTCTCAACCCCATCAATCGTAAACTCGCCAAAGAATACGACGTGCCGTTGTGGGATTTTTGGATAGCGTCGCAAAAACTTCCCAATAAAGGTTTGCTCGAAAACAAAATTCACCTCACTTACAGCGTTGACATTTTTCACTTCGACAGCCCCGAAGCATTGGAACTCGGTTGGACGATCCGCAACCTGACCGGCTTGCAAGCATTAGACGTGGTATGGCGCGGGGTGAAGTGATTTTAGACTCAACCGTCATTGCGAGCGCACTTCGCGGAGCGGAAAGCAATCTCTCGGTATGACAATGAGATTGCTTCGCTCGCGGAGAACGCTCGCTCGCAATGACGAGACCATGAAGTCGTGATGACCACCAAACCCAACACCCTCCTCTCCAGCATCGCCCTCATCCTCTTCTTCGTCGTTCTCATCGCCGTCATCATCGGCGCGGGCGTTTTTGTTATGCTAAGTTCACGCCAAGCCGAACCCGAATCTGTCGTGGTGATAGTTGTGCAAGATACGCCCACTTCGAGATTCCCCACACTGCCGCCCTTGTGGACGAACACACCCACGCTGACTCTGACTCCTACTCGCGCGCCGACTCTCACTCGCACTCCACTCACTCCATCGCGCACGCCATCGGTGACGCCGACTCTCACCCCGAGCCTCACCTTTACACCCTCACCGACTCCGACGATCACTCTCACGCCGACTCTGGTGGTGGCGACTCAGCCGCCCGCCGCCGCAAACGGTTATGTGCCGCCTCTGCCGCCCAACGCGAGTCGGCACGCCCGTGAAATATATGCGCGCGGACTCGCGGCTGGCAACAATCCTCATGCCTTCTCCAAAGTCGGTGATTGCCATTCTACCTTTCCTAATTTTTTGGGCGAGTACGACACGCCGAACATGTATAACTTGAGCGCGCAATATGATTATCTGCGCGCAACCATTATTCAGTTCAAAGGATCGTTCGCGCACGAGAGTATGGTGGCTTCTAACGGAGATACGCTGGACGCGATGCTCGATCCAAAATGGGCGAACCCCAATGTGTGCAAGAGCGGCGAGACTCCGATGCTCGATCCAAAATGGGCGAACCCCAATGTGTGCAAGAGCGGCGAGACTCCGTTGGAGTGCGAAGTCCGCACGCACAAGCCGAGCATCATGTTTGTCAGTTTAGGCACGAATGAATTTTTGTATACGAGCGATCACTACGAATCGCAAATGCGCCGCTTGATTTATTATTTGCTGGATCATGGCGTGGTGCCGATCATCGCCACCAAAGCAGACAACCGCGAATTTACCAATTACCTGAACCCGATCAATGCGCGATTGGCGAAAGAATACGAAGTGCCGTTTTGGGACTTTTGGTCTGCCGTGCAATCGCTCCCCAATCATGGTCTCGCCGAAAACTACATCCACCTTTCGTATAGCACGCGCATTTTTTATTTCGACGATCCCGCCGCGCTGCAATTGGGCTGGACGATCCGCAACCTGACCGGCTTGCAAGCCCTAGATGCGGTGTGGAGAGGAGTGAGGCAATGAACTTAGAACTTCCAACTTAGAACTTCTCCCTTATAATTGCCTATATGACTCCCGAAGATAAACGTGTCGTTACCCCCAAACGCCGCCCGGATGATCAGGTGGATTACGCTCTGCGTCCGAAACTGTTAAGCGAACTCATTGGACAAGAGAAAGTCAAAGAGAACGTGGCGATCTTGTTAGAGGCGGCGAAGAAGCGCGGCGAGCCGCTCGATCATTGTTTGTTTTATGGTCCGCCGGGTTTGGGCAAGACAACGCTCGCGCATCTCTTGGCGAATGAGATGGGCGTCAACATTAAAGTGACGGCGGGTCCCGCCATTGAACGCCCCGGCGATCTGGCTTCGATACTCACCAACTTGCGCGCGGGCGATATTTTGTTCGTGGATGAGATTCATCGTTTGGGTCGCGCCGTCGAAGAGGTGTTGTATCCGGCGATGGAAGATTACGCCCTCGATATTGTGATCGGCAAGGGACCCAGCGCGCGCAGTATTCGACTCAAACTTCCCAAGTTCACGCTGGTCGGCGCAACGACTCGTCTGGCGCTCATCAGCGCGCCAATGCGCGCCCGATTCGGTTCGGTCTTCCGACTCGACTTCTACGAGCAAGCGGCGATGGAGATGATCGTCCGTCGCGCATCGGAGAAATTAAAAGTTGCCATTGACGATGGCGGCGTGGAAGAGATCGCGCGGCGGGCGCGCGGCACGCCGCGTGTGGCGCTGCGACTCCTGCGCCGCGTGCGCGACTTTGCCCAAGTGCGCGCCGACGGCAACATCTCAGCTTTGGTGGCTAAGGATGCTTTGAAGTTAATGGATGTAGATGATCTTGGACTCGATGATATTGATCGTCGTGTGCTGCGCGCCATCATCGAAAAATTTGGCGGCGGACCGGTGGGGCTTGAGACGATTGCCGCTTCGAT
>JACRLA010000145.1 GCA_016215145.1 Chloroflexota bacterium | reverse complement strand
CGAGCAATCTGTTTGAAGTGCGGAGCGTTTTCACGCCTACGGCAACTTCACCGATCTCGATAGCCTCTGATCCATTGATGTCGTTTGTAGATTTCAACAACGTGCATATTCTCCGCGCGCGTGACGTGAAGACTCCGGCCTGGGCGAAGACGATGATCTCTGTCGAGGGCAAGCCGTTGCTGTTTGCCGGCACATTGGATCGTCGAAGGGTTGCCGTCATCACTTTTGATCTGCGCGATTCGGATTTGCCGCTGCAAGTGATGTATCCGATCCTGATGTCGAACTTGCTCGAATGGCTCACGCCGTCATCGGTGATCAGCACAAGCGGCATCATTCGCCCCGGCGACTCGGTGAGCATTCGCCCCAAAGAGGGCGAGCAAGCGGCGGGCATCGTGCGACCTGACAATCAATTATTTGTGGCGCAAGCGGGCGGGCAGTATGTGACGTTTGCCGACACCGATGTGCTGGGCGTGTACAGCGTTGGCACGGCGAATTTGCAAGATACAAAGTTTGTCGGCTTCTTCGCGGTGAATCTTTTTGACTCACGCGAGAGCAACATCCGCCCGTTAGAAAAATTAACCATCGGGCGCACACAAGTCTCTGCCGCCGCGCGCGAGCAGATCGGTCAGCGCGAGTTTTGGCAGTATCTGGCGTTGGCGGCGTTGGCGGTGTTGTTGGTGGAGTGGTGGATTTATCATCGAGGATATTCGTTGCCTACGATGAAGAAAGTTTGATTTAATACGGAAAATCTAATCCGCATTTGAGCATTTTTCTGAAGTTGAACTTTTCTCTGTATGGCATCCGACTCGCGCGTTTACTATCACATCACAATGCAACCGCATCGTCGTTTGCCTGCCCTGTATGATGAAGTTGAAAACTTTTTGCGCGAATGGATCGTAAACTTTACTAAAGGCACAGAGTTTAACATTCTCGAAGTTGGCGTAGTGCCAACGCATATTCATCTGTTGATTGATAAAGCGCCGTGGGCTGATTTATTGAGATTCATCAATGACTTTCAGGCAAGTTCGTCTGAGCGCATCATTGAAAAATTTCCCGAATTGATGCGCGACATGAAAACAAATCGGTTTTGGACTGATGGGGGTTTTCATTACGTGAAGCATGACGAAGCATCGCTTGATACTGTGCGTCGTTATATTCGAGAGCAAAAGAAACATCATGGACTAGGTAGAGGATTAGAGGGTTGAGGGGTTGGGCTCTCTAATCCGCTCCCAGACCTTCTCTGGAGTTCAACATTCTTTGCCGTGATAGCGCGTGAGAGTCGCCGCGCAGAAAAAAGTTGAAGTGAGATAAAAGTGAGTTGGCGGATTAGAGTTTCGATCTAACCTCCACATTGTCTTTTACAGAAGTTCTTGCGAGAAGATTAGGTGCGTGAGAGGTTGGGCTCTCTAATCCGCTCCCAAACCTTTCTCTGGAGTTCAACGATCTTTGCTGTGATAGCGTAGCGAGAGCCGCCGCGCAGAAAAAAGTTGAAATTCAAGATCAAAGAGGATTAGCGGATTAGATTTCCAATCTAAACATTTCTTTGCGTTTCAAATGTCATTTTCCACTCCGTGGTTCCTGCTTTTATTTTTTCTCCTGCCTCTCATCCTCTGGCTCGGTCTACCCTCGCGCATCGTTACAAGGTTGCGCGACATCATCAGCCTTGTGCTGCGCGTGATTATTTTTGCATCTCTGGTTCTTTCATTGGCGGGTTTGCAAACGGTGCGTGCCGCCGATAACTTGGCGGTGACTTTCCTCATTGACGTTTCTGATTCGATGCCGAAGGAGTCAAAAGTGTTTGCCGTGCAGTGGGTGGGGCAGGCGTTGCAGACGATGGGCAATGAAGATAAAGCGGCAGTGGTGTTGTTCGGCGGTGAAGCGTTAGTGGAGCGGGTGATGTCAACGGGCAAACGTCTCGATCAATTTTCATCCGTGCCAACAACAATAGCGAGTGATCTCGGCGGCGCGATCCGACTGGCGTTGGCGTTGTTCCCAGCGCAAGCGGCGAAGCGCATTGTGATTCTATCGGATGGGAAGGAGACCACCGGTGACGCGGCAGAGGCGGCGCGACTAGCGGCGGCGGCGGGCGTGGAGATCGTGTCCGTTCCAATTACGATAGACGAGAATCGGCAGATCAAAATTTCCATCGATCAACCGCAAGCCGTTCTCTTCAACGAGACTCTCATCACAAACGTCAACGTGCCATCGGCGTTGCGCCAAAACGAATCGTTCAACATCAACGTCGCCGTTGATTCACCCGCGGTGCAAATTGCGGGCGTGCGCGTATTTGCTGGATCGCAATTGGCGTACGAAGGCAAACTCGATTTGCAAAAAGGTTTGCACAATTACACCATCGCCCTCAAAGCAGGCTCAACAGGTTTCGTTTCGTATCGAGTGCAGATCACGCCTGAAGTTAACAACGACACCTTCTTCCAAAATAACGAAGCCTCATCGTTCTCGTTAGTGAAAGGTCCGCCGCGCGTGTTGGTGATCACCGCGCAGAACAAAGAAGGCACGGACGATGGCGTGCAGCTTGTGGCGGCGTTGAAGTCGGCGAACATTGATTTAGATCGGGCGAGTCCGGCGGCGCTGCCTTCGGAGATGAGTGCGCTGGCGCAATATGCGTCGGTGGTGTTGGTGAATGTCCCCGCGCGCGATCTGAGTAATCGTCAGCAACAAGCCCTTGAGCGTTACGTGCGCGATCTCGGCGGTGGCTTGGTGGTCATCGGCGGACCGCAGAGCTATGGTGTGGGTGGCTACTTCCGCACCCCCTTAGAAACGGTGCTGCCGGTCGAGATGCAGCTCAAAGATAAAAAACGGAAGTCGCGCGTGACGATGATCTTCATCATTGACCATTCCGGCAGTATGTCCGAATCGAGCGGCGGCGTGCAGAAGATCGAACTGGCGAAAGAGGCGGCGATACGCGCGGTGGAGTTGCTCTCGCCGTTTGATAAGATCGGCGTGATTCAATTTGATGACAGCGCCAGTTGGGTTGTGCCGATCACTTCGCTTGATGATCCCGGCAGTATCATCAATCGCATCGCTTCGATTCGATCTAGCGGCGGCACGGATATTATGGCGGGCGTGAAAGCGATGGCGAGTGAACTGCCCAAAGATGATTCGAATCTCAAGCACGTCATCTTGCTCACCGATGGTCAAGCGAATCCGAGCGGCATCCCCGAACTGGTGAAGCAACTTTACGAGCAAAATGGAATCACCTTGTCAACGGTGGCGGTTGGCAAGGATGCCGACCAAAAATTGTTGCAGCAGTTGGCGCAAGCTGGCAATGGGCGGTATCACTTCGCGCAAGACCCGTCCACCATTCCAGAAATTTTTGCCGAAGAGACGACGCTCGCCACGCGCTCTTACATCATCGAAGAAACTTTTTTTCCGGATCGTGTTGCGCCGAGTCCCATTTTGCAGGGCATAGACTCTGTGCCGCAGTTGCTTGGCTATGTTGGCACCAGTCCAAAACAAACGGCGCACACGATTCTGGTTTCGCATCTCGCCGATGGCACGCAAGACCCGATACTGGCTTCGTGGCAATATGGTTTGGGGCGGGCGGTGGCGTGGACATCGGACGCGACAGGGCGATGGGCGAAGAGTTGGGTGACGTGGGATGGCTATCCGACTCTCTTCGCGCAGATGGTGCGTTACACGATCAGCGAAGGCGCGGGGTCGGACATCACGGCGAATGTGACTCTTAAAGGCAACACGGCATCACTCGCGGTGGATGCGTTTGATCGTGATGGCAACTTCATTAACAACCTGACGCTTCAAGCCAACGTCGTCGCACCCGACGGCACAACGCAAGTTATCACCATGACTCAATCCGCGCCCGGACGTTACGAAGCAGACTTTAAACCTACGACGCAAGGCGCGTATCTCATTCGCGTTGGCGCAAACGGTGGCGCAGAAGTTTCGTCGCTCGGTCAAACAACGGGTTGGGTCTTGCCCTACTCGCCCGAATACAAATCGTTTGGAGTCAACGCGCAACTTCTGTTCGATCTCGGACGCATCAGCGGCGCGTGCAAACCGGATGCCAGCAACATCGTCAACGTCACCGATTGTCTTGTGACCAATCCTAACGTCGCCTTCAATCACAATCTCGCCGCGCGCAACTTGGCGAGTCCGTTGTGGCAAAATCTTTTGTTGCTTGCTGCGCTCCTTTTGCCCTTCGATATCGCCGCGCGTCGTCTTGCCGTCAGTCGCCGCGATTTTCAACAAGCGGCTTTGCGCGTGATGAGTTTCATTCGCAACATCGGCAAACCGCGTCAACATGAATCATCAGAATCTATGACGCGACTCAAGCTGGCAAAGCAGCGCGTGCAGATCGCACCGCCGAGTGAGTCGCTCCCCCTTGAGTCCGCCGCGACTCGTTTGCCTCAACCTCAACCCTCAACCGCCGTTGAACCGACTCGATCCAAGCCCGAACCTGTTCCCGTTGAATCACCGAAACCCGAACCCGCGCCTCAACCGACTCCACAAAGTGAAATGACCTCAACCGCGTCGGCGTTGTTGGCGAAGAAGAGACAGAAAAAATGACAAGATGACAGGGTGACACGATGACAAGGTGATCTCTACATTCAGATCATCTTGTCATCTTTTCATCTTGTCACCCCTTCATAACTTAACGCGCATGTCTACCCTTCTCGACTCTGCCCTCACCTTCGCCGCCGTTGCCCACCAGAATCAAAAACGCAAAGCCACTAACATCCCTTATGTCGTCCATCCCGTCGGGGTGATGTTGATCTTGATCGAGTTCGGCGAAAACGATCCCGACCTTCT
>JACRLA010000470.1 GCA_016215145.1 Chloroflexota bacterium | reverse complement strand
TTCCGGCGAGCTTGGCGGTGTAACCAGAAAGAAAATAATACAACGCTTGCTCTGAGGTGAGTCGTGAGATGGGCGGCAACACACCGAAGGCATCTGCCGTGAGGAAGATGACGTTCTTAGGATGACTGCCCAAACCCGACGCAACATGATTCGGGATGTCGTGAAGCGGATAAGCGGCGCGGGTGTTTTCAGTGATTGCCTGGCTGTCGAGATCGAGTGCGCGAGTCTCACTATCCATCACCACGTTTTCTAACACCGTGCCGAACATGCTGAGGGTATTGTAGATTTCTGGTTCGGCTTCGGAGGAGAGTTTGATCACTTTAGCATAACACCCGCCCTCAAAGTTGAAGACGCCGTTATCACCCCAGCCGTGTTCGTCATCGCCGATGAGTCCGCGCCGATGATCGGCGGAGAGAGTGGTCTTGCCCGTGCCGCTGAGTCCGAAGAACAAGGCGGTGTCGCCTTGTGTGCCGACGTTAGCCGAACAGTGCATTGGGAAAACATTATCTAACGGCAGTAAAAAGTTAAGCGCGGTGAAGATTGATTTTTTAATTTCACCGGCATAGCGCGTGCCGGCAATGAGGATGGTGCGCGTGGCAAAGTTGAGGACGATGGCTGCCGTGGGACCGGATGGCGGCTTCCGCGTGCCGTGTCGTTCAGGATCAGGATGAAATTCGGGCGCGTGCAGAATGGTGAAGGTCGGTTCAAAATCGCCCAGCTCTGCCACGTAAGGGCGGATGAATTGGTTGTAGGCAAAAAGTGTGTGCCACGCCGATTCGGAGATCAATCGCACATTCATGCGGCGCGCAGGATCGGCGCAAGCATAGAGATCGCGCACGAAAAGTTCTTTGCTGTTGAGATAGGCTTTGACATCTTGCTCAAGCAAAGCATATTTTTCTGGTGAGAGGGCGCGATTGACTTTGCCCCACCACACTTTATCTTCGCTCGATGATTCTTTGACGACGAACTTATCTTCGGGCGAGCGTCCGGTGAAAGGCGAGGTGATAGCGAGGAACGCGCCGCCTGAGGTGATCTTGCCCTCGCCGCGTTGAACGGCAAGTTCCACAGTTTCAGCCGCCGAGGGATTCCAAGTTTGTTTAATTCCAGTGAGACCAAGAACGGTAATGCCGTGTTTGCTGTGAATCATGGTGACACCTTTTGTGAGAGAGAGTTTTGGTAAACGGGTAGAAAAGTAAACAGGTAGGGGCGAAGCATGCTTCGCCCCTACCTGTATTCCTGTTTACCTGTGTCCCCGTCTACCTGTGCTTCAACACTAAAACTTCAACGCACCCATCGTCTCGCGGATGATCTTGACTGATTTATCCGCCATTGCTTTCTCGTCGTCGGTCAGCTTGAGTTCGATGATCTTCTCGACTCCGTTCGCGCCAAGTTTAACCGGCACGCCGAAGCACACGTCTTTGAGTCCATACTCGCCTTCGAGTAACGTCGAACATGGCACGATCAATTTCGAATCGAGCAAGATGGCTTCTGCCATCTTCGCCAACGCCGCGCCGGGCGCATAGTAAGCACTGGTGCCGAGCAAGTTAACGATCTCGCCGCCGCCCTTGCGCGTGCGCTCGACAATCGCATCAAGTTTTTCTTTGGACATCCACTCGGTGAGCGGCACGCCGAAGACGGTAGAGTAGCGCGTGAGCGGAACCATCTCATCACCATGTCCGCCTAACACAACAGTGTGAACGTTCTCAACCGCAACGTTCAACTCCATCGCCACAAATGCGGCGAAGCGCGCCGAATCCAAAATGCCGGCTTGCCCCACGACCTTGTTCTTGGGCAGTTTGGATTGTTTGAGGGCGAGATAGGTCATCGTATCGAGCGGGTTGGTGACGACGATCCAATTTGCATTGGGAGAGAGAGGCATCGCTTTAGCGATCACGTCCGTCACCACTTGCTGATTCGCGCCGACCAGATCTTCACGGCTCATGCCGGGCTTGCGTGGCAAACCCGCCGCCATGACGATGATGTCTGAATTCTCGGTGCCTTCGTAGTTGCCATCGGCGTTGCCGCGAATGCGCGAGTTGTAACCCACAATGGGTCCGGCTTGAAGCAAGTCCAACGATTTACCAACAGGAATTGTTTTGGCGATCGGAGCGTCCACTAACACAATGTCGCAGATGCCGCGTTGAGCAAGCCACAACGCGCACGACGCGCCGACATTGCCCGCGCCAACAATAGTAACTTTACGCATTTATTTCTTTTTCTCCTTTGCGGGAGCGGCAGCCGGGGCAGCTTTCGCCGGAGCGGCTCCAGCTTTCGCGGGCGCAGCACCAGGCTTCGCCGCTGTGGCGGCTTCACCTTCGGCGCCTTCTTCAAGTTTCTTACCCTTCTCAACAACTTCCACTTCGCCAGCCACAACTTCCGGCTTCTCGGTGGTGATCTCTTCGAGTGAGGCGTAGGTCACACGAGCGATCATGTCATCGCCGTGCGAGATCATTTTGATCTTCTCCGGCAGTTTGATGTCGTTGACAGACAGCGCCATGTTAATTTCTTTCAACGGTTCCATGTCCACGCGAATTTCGCTGACCAGATCGCCGGGCAAACATTCAATTTCGATATCCGGCAAACCGCGCACCAAGATGCCGCCGAGCGACGTGACGGCGTAAGCATTGCCGACCAGACGGACGGGGATCTTCACGCGCATCAAACGATCCATCGCTACTTCGTAAAAATCTACGTGCAGAATTTCATCGGTGATGAAGTTGCGCTGCACTTCGCGCACCAAGGCTTTGTGCGTGGCGTCCTTCAGCGCCAAGTCAATCAAGACCGTGCCTTGAATACGATTGATGGTCTTGCTTGCCTCGCGGCTGTTGAGCTGTAGGGATACCGGTTGTTTGTCCGCGCTATACATCACGGCGGGCAGCAAACCATTTCGGCGTAGCGCGCCGAGCCCTTTTCTGACGGTCGTTCGGTGCTCAGCCGTCAACTTTGTTGCTTCCATTTTTTTAAATCTCCTTTTTCTATTTAGCTCTTACCAAATGTAGAGACGTTGCATGCAACGTCTCTACGTGGAGAGCTATTTTCTGCGCCACAAAAGGCGCAAGAACAAAATTACACCAACGGCGATTCCGGCTGATAGCCCCATCAGCACCGCGCCGCGTGCATCCAACACAGTTTCTACATGCCCATTAACATTGCGGGCGATTAACACAAATGATCGCGAGCGATTCATCTGCACGTTCTCGGCGACGATGACGCCCGCGCCCGAAGCGTGGACTTCCACCGCGTCAGCCACCACCACGCCCACCCCACTTTGCCGCGCGGAAACCGCCTCACCGCGCGCGGCGACCACCGCACTTTGAGCCACCTCAATCGTATCAGCATCCGCCATATTGAGCGCGCTAACGCTTGCCTCTAAATGATTCGCCTGCACCCAATTCACCGCGCTCTGACTCACCCGCGCCGACTCAGCGCGAACATCACTCACCGCGCTTTGATGCAAGTGAACTACGTCTGCCGCCACTTCCGGTTGTGCGATTTCTACGGATTCAGTCATGATCTTTACTTCAAACGTGGATTACTCTCTTACGAGGGCGGGCAGATTATAGCATAGCCGATTGCAAAGCGTTGATTTTTTTAGGGCAACCAGTAACGCTGGGCTTTCTCTCACAGCCGCGCGTTGGCAATTGCCGGTGCTGCTTGGTTAGCTACGCTTTGCAACAGCGCGAATTCGGCTTCGTCGAAAACTCGCGCTGTGTTCCGCACGCCAACACTCAAGACGCCGATCAACTCATTCCCGAACAAAATCGCCGCGGCGACTGTGGTGTGAATCTTGAGTTCGGAATAAATGTGTGCGCCGAGCAACGGGGAAAACACCTGCGTGTTCGGGATAACGCGGGCGGTTCCTGTTTGGCGCAAAACCTCAGCGTAGAAAAATTTCGACGTCTCTTTGGTACGAGCGAAACAATAAGGAATCGCTCCCTGCGGGGCGGCGTATAACAACTCGCCTTGCTTGTATGGCAATAAAACACTGACAATATCAACACCCATCAGGAGCGACGTTTCCTCGCACATAATACTCAAGACGGCATCTAACGCTAGCGGCCGCTCAAATAACATTGCTAAACGCGCCAGTGACTTTGCCGCGAGGAGACTCTGCTGAGTTTTTGCTTCCACGGGACTGTTATTAAACAATCTCCAAAAGGTGACTCACTCTATATTTTGGATCGCCTCTGCCAGCTCAGTGGGATTTTCTTCGGGAATGTAATGCCCCGAGTTCGGAAAACGCATCACCTTCGCTTTTGGAAAAGCGCTCATCCATGTCTTCAATTCCTTTTCCCGAAAGGCAATATCTTTCCCGCCCCAGATGATGACGGCAATTTTTTCGTTTAAGACGTGCCGTTGATTCCAAAGTGATTCGAGCCAGTCGGAAGCGCCTATGATCTGTGCAGGGAAAACCCAATTGCCTTTTCGTTCTTCAGGATTAGGAAACTGTTCGAGGTAGTGTTTGTGGATGTGCGTGGTGAGCTTTGATTTATCTCCATATGCCATATACATAATATTTTGGGCAAAATAGTTTTGCCTTCGGATCAGCCAGCGTCCTACGGGTCCCCCCATAAATCCGCTGAATGCCCGATAGTAAAGATCGTTACGCACAGACCAGAGAAACGTGTTTGTAATGACGACGGATTTTACTTTTTCTGGATGGCGAATAGCGTAGGATAAGCCGATGGGACCGCCCCAGTCGCCGACGACAAACGTGATCCGTTCCAACTTGAGAGATTCCAGCAAGGCTTCCAGATTCTTTGCGTGGTCTTGCGGTAGATAAGAATAGTCCAAGGGTTTATCGGAAAATCCAAAGCCAAGGTGATCTACGGCAATACAACGATACCGCCCTGAAAGGGCTTTGATCACGTTCCTTGCTTCAAATGACCAAGAAGGATTCCCCGCCACAAAAACAATCGGGTCACCAGTTCCCTCATCCACATAGTGCATATCCCCATATGGTGTTGAAAAGAAATGGGATTTGAAAGGATATTCTTTTTCGTCCAGCCAGCCGGGTCGTGTTACGTTTTTCATGTCTGCTCCTGATTTTATTTATGTGTGTATATATGTTGTGATAAAAAATTTCTCTCCGAAGGGAGAGAGATGGCAATTAAAGTGGGTTTTCTTCAACGATCATCGAGATTTTATGAAGCCCTTTCATAATTTGATCCCACTTGGAATCTCCTAAATTGTCTAGGATATGAGATTGCGCCTTTTCCCAAAAGGGAAGGGCATTTTCAAGAACCGTTTTCCCTTTTGAAGTAATCCTAATCGGACGAGCACGACGATCACCTCCAACTGACACTTTGATCCATCCCTTTTTTAAGAGAGGACTCAAATTGCGAGTGAGAGTTGTACGATCCATTGCCAGCACAAATGCCAGATCCTGCATAGTCACTTCATCCGTCATGGATAACGCGCTGAGTAATGAATACTGTGTAGAGCGAAGATCGGCCGGAGCCAGTGCTTTATCGTAATACTGTGTTATGAGACGAGTGGCGCGTCGGGTATTAAAGCCTACGCAGGGAATTGCTTGACGGGCAAATTCGTAAAGGTTTTCTTTTGGCATTGCTTTGAACATAATGGGTGTATATACACTTATTTTTAAGACTTGTCAATATGCGCCTCAACTCAAACGTTGAACCAAAACAAAAAAGAGACTCCGCAGAGTCTCTTTTTGTTTTATCGTCTTACTTCCACACAGACACCGAGTGTTTCCATAACACTCGGTGTCTGTGATTCATCTCCTCACTTCCACTTGCGATTTAATCCTCTCACCCGCAAAATCGGCACAAGCGGCGATGAAGGCTTTGAACAACGGATGCGGACGATTGGGGCGCGACTGAAATTCTGGATGGAACTGACTGCCGACCATGAACGGATGATCTTTCATCTCGGCGATCTCCACCAAACGACCATCGGGTGACAAACCGGAAAAGGCTAAACCTTTTTCACCCAACACTTCACGATACGAATTATTAAACTCAAAGCGGTGACGATGGCGTTCATTAACGGAGTCGGCGTCACCGTAGGCGGCTGCCGCTTTGGATCCCGCCACAAGTTTGCAGGGATAGATGCCCAGCCGCATCGTGCCGCCCATCGCCGTGATGTCGCGCTGATCGGGCATGAGATCAATGATGGCGTGCGTGGTCTGATCAAATTCCGTTGAGTTG
>JACRLA010000469.1 GCA_016215145.1 Chloroflexota bacterium | reverse complement strand
GGGGCGTTGATCATGGTGCATGGCGATGATCAAGGTTTGATCATGCCACCACGTCTCGCGCCGTTTCAAGTGGTCATCGTGCCGATTGGTAAGACCGACGCCGAAAAAGAAAAAGTGATGGCGGTGGTCAACAAGATTCGCGCCGAACTCATCGCCGCCGACGTGCGGGTGAAAGTGGATGAGCGTGATGAGACTCCCGGTTTTAAATATAACGATTGGGAGATGCGCGGTGTGCCGTTGCGAATCGAAGTGGGTCCTAAAGACGTAGAAAAAGGCACAGTGGCGATGGCGCGGCGTGATATGCCGGGTAGAGAGGGCAAAAGTTTTGTCTCGCAAGACGGCATCGCTGAAACTGCGAAGACGATGTTGAACACGATTCACAAAGCGCTTTATGATCGCGCGCTCAAGATGCGCGATGAAAACACGCACGATCCTAAAGATTACGCCGAGTTCAAGAAAGTTATGGAGAAAGGTTTTGCCATCTCGTATTGGTGCGGCGAAGCCGAATGTGAGGCGAAGATAAAAGAAGAGACGAAGGCAACCACGCGCTGCATCCCTCTCGATGGTCAGCCGACTGAAGCAGGCACATGTATTCACTGCGGCAAGGTGGCGAAAGAGAAGGCGTTGTTTGCGAAGGCGTATTAGTGAGTGGCGGATAGCAGATGGCGAATGGCAGATAGCATAAACGTCATTGCGAGGAACGTTCTTTGTGACGAAGCAATCTCGCGTCGGCAGAGTTTGAGATTGCTTCGCGAAGTGCGCTCGCAATGACGGGGCTAACTCCGCGAATGCGGTGAAAAATTTTCAACGATGCAAACAGTTTCTTTGGCTCGCAAGGGCATTCAAATTTTTTCTACTGGCCTCAACGAGTTTGGTTTGGGCATGACGTGGTTGTGGCTTTGGGAAAAAGTGATTCGTATGTGGCAGGGTGTTTCACCTGTTGAGACGACTCGCGTGACGGATAAACTTTTTGTGGGTGGTCAGCATTACAAACGCGGCATGGAGTTGATGAAGCAGATGGGGATCGGGGCAACGTTGAATTTGAGAGAAGAGTCGGATGACGTGGGGCGCGGAGTCGCGTTCCCCTTACATCTTTCGCTCCCCGCACCCGATGACGGCGCCCCCGATATGAATCAACTGCGCGAGGGAGTCGCTTTTATCCGTCAGGCGATTCAAAGCGGGCAGGGTGTTTACATCCATTGCGCGCAGGGCGTGGGGCGCGCGCCGACAATGGCGGCGGTGTATTTGATCAGCGAAGGGCACACGGTTGAAGAGGCGATGAAGTTGATTCGCAAGGTGAGACCGTTCATCACGCCGACGCCGACGCAGATGGATCGTTTGGAAGAGTGGGCGAAGCAAATGAACAATGAAACAATGAACAATGAACAATGAAACAATGAACAAAATCCAAAATTTCAAACTTCAAATCTCAAATCTCTAATCTCCAATCTTCAATTACTCATGATAGATCGTTTACCAACTAATCCAATGAAAATTGAACCGATGACTCTCACTGGCAAATGGGTGAGGGTGGAGCCGCTGCCGCTTGAGGAACGACACGCGGCAGATTTATGTATGGCAGGAAACTCGCCGGAAATTTGGACGTATATGTCGCGTGGGCGCGGGGCGTTCACTTCTGTTGAAGATACGGTCGAGTGGATTCGCAGCGCGCACAAAGATGCCAAAGAGTTGAACCAGATTCCGTTTGCCATCATCAATTTGGAAAAGGGCAAAGCAGTTGGCAGCACGCGCTATATGGACATCTCGCGCGCCGATTGGCGGGTGGAGATCGGGTGGACGTGGTTGGCAGTGAGCGAGTGGCGCACGCCGATCAACACCGAGTGCAAGTATTTGTTGTTGAAACATGCTTTTGAAACTTTGCATTGTGTGCGACTGCAGATCAAAACCGATCTGCGTAACGTGCAATCGCAAAAAGCCATTGAACGACTCGGCGCGGTGAAGGAGGGTGTTTTACGCAAGCATATGATGCGTCACGATGGTTACGTGCGCGACACGGTGATGTATAGCTTCATTGAAGCGGAGTGGGGGGAAGTGAAACGCCGACTTGAGGAGAAGATGGGGGGACAATGAAACAATGAACAATGAACAAAAAATCCCAAAATCCAAACTTCCAATCTCCAATCTCTAATCTCCAATCTCTAACCCCATGCCTGCCATTGACGTAGCTCAAATCCGAATCGAAGCGGCGCAGTTACTGAATTTATATAACGAGCCTGAAGCGTTCGCCAAAGAAGCGCGGGAATTTTTTCAAGCGCATAGCGATCCGCTCTTTCGCCGTAGTTCGACTGTGACGGTTCATGCACCGCTCAATAGCTACGGCGCGCCGCCGATGGTGATGCGAACATTGATCGGCGGGTTGCGAAAGGTCGCCACCAATTACCCGCAGTTTACGTTGCCGGTGGTTCAACGCTTGTGGGCTGACCCTATTCGTGAACAACGCTTATTGGCGATTGAGTTGTTAGGTCTTATTGTTAATTCCTCAGCCAACGAGGTGGAGACGCTGATGAATTGCTGGATCATCGAATTGGATGATCTCGAACTTGCCGAAGCGTTGGCGCTCCACGTCGGCGGCGCGTGGATATTGTGTGACGCGCGCCTGAGGCTGGATCGGGTGCGGGAGTGGGTGAATAGTCCGCATAAGCACCAGAGACAGTTCGGGGTGATGAGTCTGCTGCCACTGGCGAAGTTGCGGAATTTCGGCGACGTGGCGTTGGCGTTATCCACGTTGATCGGCGTCATGCGGGAAGATGATTCTGAAATCCGCAAAAGTGTGGCGCGGGTGATCCGTGAAATGTCGGTGCGCGGACCGGCAGAGACGACCCGTTTTCTTTCGACGTGGGCAGATACGATTGATAAAAATACGGATTGGATCATCCGCCATTCGGTAGAGAAATTAGACGCCGAGACAAAAGATGCGGTGATCGGTGTGTTGAGAGGCAAGAGTAGCAGATAGCGGGTGGTGATAGCGAATGGCGTGATGCGTGATACGTGATGAGTGATACGTATCGGCGATATGCGATCCGCCATCTTCCCTATGGTATAATCTCGCGCGTTGACTAGACCGTTGAGCGGATTCACTATACTTTTCTGCTCACGCGGTGACCCGCCACAGGAGGTCGGGCGTCATGGCATTTACAAAGGAACAAAAAACGCAAATCATTAACGAGAATCACCGTCACGATACCGACACCGGCTCGGCAGAAGTTCAAGTAACTCTGCTCACCAATCGCATTACCTACCTCACCGACCATTTGCGAACTCACAAAAAAGATGTCTCATCGCGACGCGGCTTGCTTAAGATGGTCGGTCAGCGTCGTCGCTTGCTTGCTTATCTCAATCGCAGTAACCCTAAGTCGTATACGGATCTGGTGACGAAGTTGGGTTTGCGCAAAGCGAAGTAGTAAAAAGTTTTTTGATGTAAATTGGACGGACACCGCGCTTGGAACGTGGTCTAAAGCGTATTGCGGTGTCCGTTTTTTAATCACATAGGGAGAAGCACAGTCAGTAGTCAGTGGTGAGTGTTGTAAGGCAAGATGCCATCTTGCCCTACAATTTTCACCACTGTTTACTGGCGAGCTTTCTTCCAACGCATGTTAAGGAGAAAAACTCATGCCAGAAGTAAAACAATATACAGTGATCGTTGGCAACGATGCGATCACCATTGAGACCGGCAAACTGGCCGGACTCGCCGGTGGCGCCGTCACCGTGCGCGTGGGCGATACGATGTTGCTCGCCACCGCCACCATGTCCAAAGAACCGCGAATGGGGATCGATTTCTTTCCCCTCAGCGTGGACTACGAAGAAAAGTTGTATGCGGCAGGCCGCATCCCCGGCTCGTTCTTCCGCCGCGAAGGCCGCGCCAGCGAAGGCGCCATCCTCACCGCGCGGTTAACGGATCGCCCTCTGCGCCCTCTCTTCCCCAAAGATTTTCGCAACGATGTGCAAGTAATCATCACCTCACTCTCCGTTGATCAAGTTCATCAACCGGATATCTTGGCTATCAACGGCGCGAGCATTGCCCTGACCATTTCTGATATTCCGTTTGGGGTGTCGCCGTACGATGGTCCCATCGGCGCGGTGCGCGTGGGATACGTGGACGGCGCGTTGGTGGTCAACCCGACATTCGACGCGATGGAAAAATCGGAACTCGATCTCCGCATCGCCGGAACACGCGACGCGATTTTGATGGTTGAGTGCGGCGCGCAAGAAGTCTCTGAAGAGTTAATGGTGAAGGCGTTAGAGTTTGGTCACAAATCACTGCAACCGATCATTGATCTGCAAGAGCAAATGGCGAAAGAAATTGGCAAAGCCAAACGCGATTACAAACACTTCGCTCACGCGCCCGAACTGGCCGCCGAAGTGAAAACGAAAGAAGCGGGGCGCATCGCCCAAGCCTTGGCGAGCAGTGGCAGTAAAGAAGAACGAATCGCCGCGCTGGATGCAATTGACTCGGACGTGGTTGCCGCCTTTGCCGCGAAGCCCGAAGTGTCTGCCAACGAAGTGAAAGAAATTCTGCACGACATTCTGCAAGAGAATGTGCGCTCGCGGATCATCAAGCAAGGCGCGCGCCCCGATGGACGCGGGCTCAAAGACATTCGCCCGCTCTCTGCCGAAGTAGGTTTAAGCCCGCGCGCGCATGGCAGCGGACTCTTCTCACGCGGCGAGACTCAAGTGTTGTCGCTTGCCACGCTGGGTTCACCGCGTGACGCGCAAGAACTTGATACACTCTCGCCCGAAGACGAGAAGCGCTACATGCATCACTACAACTTCCCGCCTTTCAGTACCGGCGAAACGCGCCCACTGCGTGGGTCGTCGCGTCGTGAGGTGGGGCATGGGGCGTTGGCGGAACGGGCGTTGATTCCGGTTTTACCTTCGGAACAAGATTTCGCTTATACACTTCGCGTGGTCTCCGAAGCTCTGTCTTCGAACGGGTCAACATCCATGGCATCGGTCTGCGGATCGACTCTGGCATTGATGGATGCCGGTGTTCCGATCACCGCGCCCGTCGCCGGTATTGCGATGGGTTTGGTGATGGACAAAGACGGCCACGCCATCCTCACCGACATTCAAGGTCTTGAAGATCATCTGGGCGATATGGATTTCAAAGTAGCCGGAACAGCGAAGGGTATTACCGCTTTGCAAATGGATATCAAGATCAAAGGACTCACCACACAAATAATGTCCGAGGCGTTAGATCAGGCACGCGATGCACGGATGAAAGTACTTGATGTGATCAAAGCCTGCCTTGCTGCGCCGCGCGCCGAACTATCGCAACACGCGCCGCGACTCATCACCATCCACATCAACCCCGAAAAGATTGGCGCGGTGATTGGACCTGGCGGTAAGATGATCCGAAAGATACAAGATGAGACCGGCGTGAAGATTGACATTGAAGATGATGGGCGGGTGATCATTGCTACAACCGACGCCGCAGGCGCGGCGAAGGCGCGCGAGATCATCGAAGGGCTGACCGAATCCGTTAAAGTTGGCACGATCTACACCGGCAAGGTGGTGCGTGTCGCCGACTTCGGCGCGTTTGTAGAAATTTTGCCCGGCACCGATGGTTTGGTTCACATCAGCCAACTAGCAGACTTCCGCGTGAACAAAGTGGAAGACGTTGCCAAGTTGGGCGACGAGTTAACCGTGATGGTGACTGCCGTTGACGCGCAGGGAAAGATTCGTCTCTCACGCCAAGCGGTACTCGAAGGCTGGACGGCAGAAGAAGCGATTGAAAAAGATCGCAAGCCGCCCTCCGGGGGTCGCCCCGGCGGAGATCGAGATCGTGGCGGCAATCGCGGCGGTTTCAGAGGCGGGGATCGAGATCGCGGTCCACGGCGATAACCCTTTTTGCAACAAAACACCGAGTGTTTGAAAAACACTCGGTGTTTTTTTTTTAAAGATTTCTCATAGAAAGCGGATTTCTTTTTTTATCGCAAGCAATGTAAAATCGTCATCAAGCAATCAACGTTTTCAGCGTTCATCAGCGAAGTTCAGCGTCATCAGCGTTCAAAGGTTTAAAAGAGTTACAAGTAGAGGTGTGACTATGAGCGAACAACAAATCATTAACGAACATCCCTCACCGCGCTGGAACGGCACGACAAAATTGTTAGTCGCGTTGTTCGGCATTGTTGTAGGCGGGTTGGCGATCTGGCAGTTCGAGACGTTTATACCGCCACTGGTCGTCGCAGTAATGATCGCCTACTTGCTCAACCCGGCGATTACATTTCTTGTGGTGCGATTCAAATTTTCACGCGGGCTTGCGGTTGGCTTGATCTATTTAATATTGCTCGTCTTGTTACTTGCCTCGGCGACAGGTATTGGCATCTATGCGGTAAACCAAATTTCCAATCTCAATGTTGACCTGCAGCAGATTGTGCAAGACCTCCCACGCCGCGCCGAAGAGATGTTGCGCAGCCGCTTCGAGT
>JACRLA010000468.1 GCA_016215145.1 Chloroflexota bacterium | reverse complement strand
TGGTTCATTCAAATTAATCTCCATGCTAGGGCGCGGCGGCATGGCAACCGTGTATCGCGGCTATCAAGAATCCATTGACCGCACCGTTGCCGTCAAAGTCTTGCCCGCCGAATTTCTGCACGACCCCAACTTCTCGCAGCGATTCCTCGCCGAAGCGAAAACGCTGGCGAAGTTAACCCATTCGGCGATTTTGCCTCTCTACGATTTCGGCTACGCCAACAACGTGCCGTATATTGTCATGCCGATGATGACCAACGGCACACTGACTGACAAACTTAAAAAAGAGTCGCTCTCGATCAGTGAAGCCATTCGCGTCTTCTCGCCTATCGCCGACGCGCTCGACTTTGCCCACAAGAACGGCGTGCTGCACCGCGACGTTAAACCCAGTAACATTCTTTTCGATCAAAACGACAACCCCTTCCTCGCCGACTTCGGCATCGCCAAAGCGATGCAGTCCGCCTCAAATTTAACCGGCACCGGCATCGTCGGCACACCCGATTTTATGAGCCCCGAGCAAGCGCGCGGCGAACAACTCGATGGTCGCTCCGATCTGTATTCGCTCGGCGTGATGATCTATCAATCACTCACCGGCAACCCCTTGTTCCGCGCCACCACGCCCATTGGCGTCATGCTTAAACACGCCACCGAACCGCCGCCGCCCATCCGCGAACAACGACCCGATCTTTCCATTGAAGTAGAGCAGGTGTTAGATAAAGCGTTGGCGAAAGACCCCAATGAGCGTTATCAAACGGGGAATGAATTCATGCGCGCGCTGAAAAAAGTGCAAGCCAGCGCGACGACTCAACCTAACGCGCAGGAAGTCACCCTCGTCGAACAGCGACACACCCTTAAACAAAAGATGACGCCGCCAACCGCGTGGAACGAGCCGCAGCGCACGGCGACGCCGCCACCCCAAACCTACGCGCCGCATCAAGAAAGACCCGCGCCGGTTAAAGAAAAAAACGGAGTCATGTCGTGGTTGTTGAGCGGCAGCATTGGAGCGATAGTCGTCATCATACTCGGCACACTGTTTGTATGCGGCAGCTGCATAGGTTTGTATGTAATCGGCAGCGCGTTAGAGGGAACCCCCACGCCCAAGCCATCACTGAAAGCGACGCTGACCCCGTCGCCGTCGTTGGTCACACTCTTCTCCGACGACTTCGCCAATTCTAGCAGTGGATGGAACACGCTCAATAGCGAGAGCGCCAAAGTGAATTACTCTAGCGGCGAGTACGTGGTGAAGTTCAACAAAAATAAATGGTACGTGTGGAGCAACCCCGGCACGCGCACATTTAAAAATGTGCAAGTCGAAGTCACCGTGAAGAAAACGTCCGGCGTCGCCGATGCCTCCTTTGGCGTGATCTGCAATTACGTAGATAAAGACAATTACTATTACACCGGCGTTGACGCCAACGGGTTTTACGCCATCGTCAAATACAAAGGGCAAAAAGATAATTTCTTGACAGGCGGCGGCAAATGGGCGAAGTCCAGCAAGATCACCCTTAAGGCAAACGAATACAACATCAGCGCCGAGTGCATCAATGGATCGATCTCGCTTTATGTGGATGGCGCATTAATTGAAACCGTGAACGATTCCGATTACTCAAGCGGCAACGTCGGCGTCTTCGCCTGGAGCAACGACACCGCCACCGCCGAAATTCACTTCGACGATTTCTACGTGAGTCAAGCGCCGTAACAGTTTTAGAAACCCGCTTTCTCAAAGAAAGCGGGTTTCTCTCTTGCGAATGCCCGTCCTCTCATTGCGCGAAGCGATCACTCTGCGCGAAAATCTCCGAACGCAAAATCGCAAACTAGTTTTCACCAACGGCGTTTTCGATCTGCTCCACGTCGGACATTTAGATTATTTGGAGAAAGCGCGATCACTCGGCGATGCGTTGTTCGTCGGGATCAACGGCGACGAAGCAACACGCCGCCTCAAGAGTGGCGACCAACCATTCGTCCCCGCCGTTGAACGGGCGCGGCTCGTGGCAGCATTATCCTGCGTGGACGCCGTCACCATCTTCGACGACCTCACCGCCATCAACTTGATTCGTGATCTACGCCCCGACATTTATGTAAAGGGCGGCGATTATGCCAGCAAACCTTTACCAGAACGAGACATCGCCGACGAAGTCGGCGCGAAGATCATTTTGATTGATTACTTGCCGAATCACTCGACGACGAATTTGATACAAAAGATTTTGTCCACGAAGGAACACGAAGGAACACGAAAATAATTTTTCTTCGTGATACTTGGCAACAAGAGACTTTATCGGGAATAGATCGCCACAATTCCGGAGGGGCAATTTTCTAATCCGCTCTTCAACGTTTTTCTGATCCCAATCATTATTCCTCTATTTCCTTGTTTCCCTGTTCCCTTATTTCCCTGTTTCCCTTCTTTCCCTGTTTCCTTTGATGACTGAATCCATTTCCACCGAAACTCAAAGCATCGCCCGCAGCGCATCCATCATCGCGCTGGGCAACGTCGCTTCACGCTTGCTAGGCTTGGTGCGCGAGACCGTAAAAGCCAACCTGTTCGGCGCCAGCGGGCAAGTAGACGCCCTCAACATCGCCCTCATCCTGCCGATTCAAATCTACGAACTCGTCACAGGCGGCATCGTCAACTCGGCGCTCATCCCGGTCTTCAGCGATTACACCTCACCCGAGCGCCGACCCGAATTATGGCGGCTCGCCTCAACACTTCTCACCCTTCTTACTATTCTATTAACCCTGCCGCTTTTAGGTTTAGAATTTCTCACACCCGCCCTCGCCCGCGCCGTGAGCGGCGGCTTTGATGAAACCACGCTCAACCTTGCCGCCTCACTGTTGCGAATGACTCTCCCTGCCGTGTTGTTCTTGAGTCTTTCAGGCATCATCTCCGGTTTGCTCTATTCGCTCAAACGATTCACCGCGCCCTCTTTCACTGCCTCCGCCTTCAACGCCTCAATGGTGATCTGCGCTTTAATATTTGCTTCTCAATGGGGCGTGCGCGCAATGGCAATAGGTTTGTTCGTCGGCGCGGTTGTGCAAGTCATCATTCAGTTCCCCGCATTGCGCGACGCCTTTCTTCATCTAAGACCATCGCTTCACCTCAATCATCCGGGCTTGCGCCACATCTTCCGCCTCTACATCCCCATCATCTTTGGACTCATCATCAC
>JACRLA010000467.1 GCA_016215145.1 Chloroflexota bacterium | reverse complement strand
CTTTTGGATTTGCTGTGAGAATCATAATGAAGAACGAATAATGAGACAATGAACAATGAACAATGAGACAATGAACAATGAACAATGAGACAATGAACAATGAACAATGAGACAATGAACACCGAATAAACGATCACCCCCGCACCTTTTCACCCCTTCACCCCTTTTTCTTTTCCCCCCCTTTATTTCTTACCAATACACATCACGATGCAAACGATAATACTCCAACGTGCGCCTCAGCCCCTCCGCCAAACCCACCTTCGGCTGCCAGCCTAACGCTTGCTTGATCTTGGAGTAATCGCCGTAGTAGTCGCCGATGTCAATGGCTTTTTGTTCCGGGGGAAATGGAATGAGTTTCGATTTGCCTTCACCGTTGTTCGCTTCGATCAATACCTGCGCTAAAGTTTTGAGCGAGACAATTTCGTCGCCGCCGAGATTGTAAATTTCGCCAATCGTCGAATCGTTGGCGGCAGTCATCAGCAATACGTCCACCACGTCGTCCACGTAATTGAGATCGCGTTTCTGTTCGCCGTCGCCGTAGATCATAATCTCTTCGCCTTCGATCATGCGGCGAATCCAGATTCCCAAAAACGTTTGTCGGGCGTCCACGACTCTCATGCGGGGACCGTAAGTGTTAGTCAGACGAAGGGATGTGGCGCGGAGTCCGTACGCCCGATGATAGACGATGTGATACCACTCGCCCGCTACTTTGTTCACGCCGTTCACGTCCACCGGATCCACCAAATGTTTTTCATCTACCGGCAAGTAGTGAGGCTTGCCATACACCTGCCGCGTGCCAGAGTAGATGAGACGCGCTTGCGGATTATTCTTGCGACACGCTTCTAAAATCGAAAGTTGACTGCGGCAATTGATCTCCAGATCGGTGTAGGGGTCGCGCATTGAATCAATGTGGCTTAACTGCCCGGCGAGATTGAAAATAAAATCCTGCCCGCGCACCAGATAATCCATGCTGTGTTCGTCGCGCACGTCGGCGATGTTGACTTTGATCGTGTCTTCGTATCCGGCGATGTTGAACAGCTTGCCGCCGTATTCGGGGATGAGCGAATCGATCACGGTGACGCGGGCATTTAGATCTGCCAGCCGCCGCGCCAAGTTGCTGCCAATGAAACCGAGACCGCCGGTGATTAAGACAGAACGTGAGGGGAAATGAGAAGTCAAGTCGTTCATAAATTATGAAGGATGAATTATGAAGGATGAAAAGATCACCCCTGCACCTTGTCACCTTTTCACCCCTTCGTTGTTTTCAAATGCTCCTTTTTAATTACAAGCCGCCACCACCACCCCAACAGCGCAACGAGCGTGCGGGCGACACGGGGAAAGTTGAAAAATTGCGATTGCCCGTATTGACGATACCAGTGATGCACAGGCACCTCGACAATTTTATATCCGGCGTCTTGGATTTTTTTGACCATCTCAAAGGTGATCGTGCCGGTGATGGATTCTAATTCTATATGGTCAAAAATTTTGCGGCGCATCAAACGAAAGTCACAATCCACGTCGCGGATGGAGAGACCGAAAATAATTTTGACGAAGTATTGATACAGGATGCCGATGATCACGCGATGAAATGGATCGTGTCGTTTGATTTTGTAGCCCTGCGCCATATCTACTTTATCTGTGACGGCTTGGGCGAGTAATGCTAGTTCGCGCGCGTCGTATTGCGCGTCGCCGTCGGTGTAGAAGACCCATTCTTTTTGCGCGGCGAGAAAACCCGCCCGCAACACGCCGCCGTATCCGCTCGGTTGAGCGCGATGAAAGATGCGAAGTGTCGTCGGGTAATGTTTTGCCATCTCATCTAAGATGCTTCCGGTGTCGTCGGTTGAGCCGTCGTTGATCACAATGATCTCGTAATCGTCGGTGAGGGTTGTCAACGTCTGCGCGGCGCGGATGATCATAGTGGAGATCGTTCCAGCGTCGTTGTAGGCGGGGAAGAAGACGGAGATGCTTTTGAGCATTTATTCTTTCATGGCTAAGGCAAACAAACTGACTCCAAACGGAAGATCAACGTATCTAATTAAAAGCGATTCGATGGTGAGCAGCAATTCTAAAATGCTATTGATGACCGATGACGGTAATTCTACGTCAGAAGATTCTTTTTTGCTGTGAGAGAGTTGCCAGATGCGGGTGAGGTAGATGGGGATGAAGAGAAAAAAGTTGGCGTAGGTGAGACGTTTGATTTTGAAACCTGCCTTGTTCAACTTCTGACGCAATTCATTTGCGGTGTAACGCTGCCGCGTGTGGACAAGTTGATCGTGCGCGCCGCGAAGTGATTCAAACGCGGGGAGGCGGATGAGGGCGATGCCGTTGGGTTTAAGTAGACGGGCGATTTCATTGAGCGCGGTTTGATCGTCGGCGATGGCGCGATGATAGAGAACGTCGAATGAGGTGATGAGATCAAAAGAATCATTGGTAAATGGTAATTGGGTAATTGAGGCGCGGCAGAGATCGTTTGGGGTTTTGCGATGGGCATGGGCGAGGGCGAGCGGAGAAAAGTCAATTCCAAATCCAACGCCAAAGGGGGAGAGGCGGCGCAACATGCCGCCCGTGCCGCATCCGGCATCAAGGAATCGAATCGGCGCGCGCAGCTGTGATCGAATCAGATCAAGACTGATCGCCGCCATGCCGCGATACCACCAATGGGCATCTTCGAGTTGGGCGATGTTGTCGTATTCCGACGCATCCATGATGGATCAAAAAAATTACGCGCCGATTGCCTCATTGAGTTTGGCGATCTGTTCGTTGTTGAGCGAGGGACCTTTGGGGAGCTTTCGCAGATATTCTTTGAGCTGCTTGATGTGCATGGCAGGGATGGGGGCGTTCTTCGCTTCGACTTGCGCTTGCGGGCTGTAGAAAACGATCAGCCCTTGCACCGGAGTGAGTTCACCGCCAACTTTTTTCGCCAGAAATTTTGAGAGCGCGGCGATCTCGGATGCGACTTCGCTGTTGGGGTTGCCCAACCCTTCTTGACCGAAGATGCTGCGGAATAAACTTGCGCCGTGATGTTTCCAGCGTTTGCCGTCCCACTCTACTTTGCCTGCTTGAAATTTTGGAACGATGACGTAGATGCCTGCCGGGCAAACGACGACGTGCGAGGCGGGCAAGCGATAGTTATAAAAGTAGTAACGATCATCGCTGCCTTTGAGCGCGCCTTCGAGTGCTTGATCGGCGCGCGGCTCGCGCACGTAGCGGTTGAAGTAATACGTGCCGACGTTGGAGAGTAGGAAGCCGACGAGCAGTGTGTAGAAGGGGACGAGCTGCCAGTCGGGATCGTTTTGTTTGGTGAAGGAGACGATGAGCCCGCCGATGAGAATAGCCAGCCCGCCGATGACGGTGTATTTGCCAATGGCGGCATTTCGTTTGATAAGTTTTTCGTTTGTAAGGAGTCGCATTATTTATTTTCTTTGAGGTGATGGACGAGTTCGCGCACGTCGGCGGCGTAGGCGGTGAGATTAGACGATTTGTGAATGTAGGAGGTGACGCCGAGACCGTCACTGGTGATTAGATCGTCGGTGTCGAGCGATGAAGAAAAAATGGCGACGGGCAAGTTAAGAGTGCGCGGGTCAGAGCGGACTCGTTTAAGCACTTCCAAGCCGCTGATCTTTGGCAAGTGCAGATCGAGAATCATCAGTGACGGGAGAGCGTTAGCATTGCGTCCGGCGTAGGCGCCGCTGCCAAAGAGGTAATCGAGCGCTTCGAGTCCGTCGCGGGCAGAGATCACTTGATCGTCCTCGAACCCATCTTCTTTGAGGATTTGACGGATGAGTGTTTCGTCAATGCGGTTATCTTCGACGAGTAGGATAGTTGACATAGAATGTAGACGTGTTTTCCTTTCAATTTTCAAACTTCCTCAACACCAAACAGGCATTCTGCCCGCCCAAGCCGAAGGAGTTTGACAACGTGACGCGCACGTTTGCTTGCCGAGCCACGTTGGGAACGTAATCGAGATCACATTCGGGGTCGGGGGTGTCGAGGTTGAGTGTAGGATGGATCACGCCTGTCTCAATCGTTTTAATACAAGCAATCGCTTCAAGCGCGCCCGAGGCGCCCATCGGATGACCGATCATAGATTTGGTAGAAGTGACCGGGATGTTATACGCCGCTTCGCCAAATACTTTTTTGATCGCCATTGTCTCTAACGGATCGTTGATGGGCGTACTCGATCCATGTGCGTTGATATAACCCACTTCTTTCGGATCGACCTGCGCGTCGCGCAATGCCCACGTCATAGATCGGATCGCGCCTTGCGCCGATGGATCCGGTTGGGCAACGTGGAAGGCGTCACTGGAAGCGGCGGCGCCCACCACCTCGCAATAAATTTTTGCGCCGCGCGCTTTGGCGTGTTCCAATTCTTCTAACACCACCACGCCGCATCCTTCGGAGAATACAAAGCCCTCACGATCTTTATCAAATGGGCGCGACGCTTTTTCGGGCGCGTCGTTGTAATGGATGGGCAAGGCTTTCATTCCGGAAAAACCGGCAATCGAAAAATCGCCGATGATGCCTTCGGTGCCTCCGGCGAACATGATGTCTGCTGCGCCGCGCCGGATGATCTCGGTGGCTTCGCCAAGCGATTGCGTGCCGGTGGCGCAAGCGGTGACGAGTGTGAGCAAAGGTCCGTGCGCTAAAAATGTGCGCGCGACGTGAAAGGCGGGCGCATTGGGGATGCAGCCGGTGATGGCAAAGGGACCGGCGCGCACCGATTTTTTAGAACGAAATTCGTTGACCGCCTCATCACCTTTTTCAAATCCACCAATCGCCGTGCCGATCAAAACTCCAACGCGCTCGCTCATGGCATCCTCAAACGGATAGCTCAAGCCCGCGTCGCCGATGGCGTCCTTCGCGGCGGCGATAGCGAATTGCGAACAACGCGCCATACGACGCGCTTCTTTGTGATCCATATATTTCGCTGGATCGAATCCTTTAACTTCTCCGGCGATCTGGCAATCGAATCCGGTGGCGTCAAATTGGGTGATGCGGTTGATTCCACTGCGGCTATTGCTCAACCCATCCCAAAATTCTGTGACGGTTAAACCCAAAGGTGTAATCGCCCCTAGACCTGTAACGACGACTCGTTTACGTGAAGTGTTCATGGTTAATTTGCCTTCGCTAACGTGCGGGCGATCTCATCGCGGATCGAATTTAAAATGTTTGCCTGTGCCGCTTGTTTGGCAACGCGGATGGCATTCTTGATCGCCACCGCGTTTGAACTACCGTGACCGATGAAGACTAAACCGTTCGCGCCCAACAATGGCGCCGCGCCTTCTTCGCTGGGGTCGAGCAGCGCGCGCAAACTCCGCAGGGTGGGGCGCACCAACAAGCCGCCGATTTTAACAAGCGGCGAGCCGTTTTGAATTTTCTCTTTCACCGATTCGAGAATTAATTTTGCAACGGCT
>JACRLA010000144.1 GCA_016215145.1 Chloroflexota bacterium | reverse complement strand
CGAAGGAACACGAATATTTTGGGGGTCGCTACTCAACCACTTTGTCATGGCGAGTCAAAACAGAACGCTGAAAACGTTGATATAAAAAGAACCAGCGTTCAACAGCGAAGATCAGCGTCATCAGTGTTCAAGGGTTTAAAGTAAATGAACAACTTTTCTTTTTCAATAACCATCTTTGTCGTCCTCACCGCCTGCACACGCGCCACTACTTCAACGGTGTCGCCGACGCAGACAAATACCAACTCTATTGTGGTAGATGGCAGAACCCGCACCTACACCGTTCACGTTCCAATAAAAATCACAACGCCCACGTCGCTCGTCATCGTTTTGCACGGCGGCGGCGGCAACGACGACAACGCCGAGCGCATGACCGGCATGAGCGCCAAAGCGGATAAAGAAGGATTCGTCGTCGTGTATCCAAATGGAAGCGGACGACTCGACGACAAGCTGCTTACATGGAATTCCGGGAATTGCTGCGGCTACGCGCTTGATGAAAAAATTGACGACACGAAATTCATTAGCGCGTTGATCGATCAGATGATCGCCACTCACAAGATCGATCCGAAGCGAGTGTATGTCACGGGGATTTCAAACGGCGGCATGATGTCGTATAAACTCGCCTGCGATCTCGCCAACAAGATCGCCGCCATTGCGCCTGTCGCTGGCGCATTGAATGTGGAGTGTAAGCCATCGCAACCTGTATCGGTCATCGCCTTTCATGGCACAAATGATCAACATGTTTTATATGAAGGCGGCAAACCCAAAACGCAAGCCGATACTCACGAGCGCGTGGATCAATCGGTTGAGTTTGCGATCTCGTTTTGGGTGAAGCAAGATGGATGTAATGCGACTCCGCAAAAAACGGAGAAGGGGAATATCGTTTCGGAAATTTACAGTGGCTGTAAAAGTAATACGGGGGTTGCGCTTTATGCGATCAAAGGCGGGGGGCACGCTTGGCCCGGCGGAGTCGGCGGCACTTTTATTGCCGACACGCCCACCCAAGAAATTTCGGCAACGGATGTGATGTGGGAATTTTTTGTAAAGCATCCGAAACAGTAGGCGGTGAGCAGGTAAACGGGTAGATAAGGTGGCGGCTTATAAATAGTGACGGCATCCCCTTTATTTTCCATCTTTCTTTTTCGCACAAATTGGGCGTATAATCACATCACTGTGATTACGTTTTGCTTAATCAAAGGAGGTTCTATTGCGTCTCGATTTCCAACCTGTCGTTTAAAAACTTTAGTTCTGAACCTTACAAGGAGGAGCAGAAATGCTTAACACTTTTCGTAAAATCGTTTTTGTTTCACTAGCAGCGATGTTTTTGCTTTCGGCCTGCGCTACCCCAACAACTGAAGCGCCGAAACCCACCAGCGCCCCTGCGGCTACCAGCGCTCCCGCCGCCACCAAGGCACCCGAACCAACTAAAGCCCCCGCAGCGACCGCTGCCCCCGCCGCAGCCGGTCCCAAAGTGTTGCGCTTAGCGCGTGCCACCTATCCTGACATTATCGACCCGCAAATTTCATCCTTCGGTATCGAAATCGAAGTGATGAAATTCTGCTACGAAGGTTTGACCGCGATCGATAACAAGGGCAACATCGGACCCGGCTCTGCCGACAAATGGACAGTCGCCGCCGATGGCAAATCCATCGTCTTCCACATCCGCGATGGTTTGAAACGCGCCGATGGCACAGCCATGAACGCCTCGGACTTTGAATATGCCCTCAAACGCGCGGTTGATCCGCGTGTGGTGGGCAAGCAATATGCCGACATCATGAGCGATGTCAAAGGCTCCCATGCTTTGATCGGTGCCAAAGAAGATGCCAAGATGGCTCAAGCCGATGTTGACAAGCTATATGCTGCCTACGGCGTGAAGGCTGATGATGCCAAACGCGAATTGACCGTATCTTTCGATCAACCCGCGCCCTATTGGTTATACGTCGCCTACATCTGGGAAACGTATCCGACCGATAAGAAGAAAGTAGATGCCGCCCCGACCAATTGGTGGAACAAAGCCGATGGTCATAGCTGCAACGGACCTTTCACTATCAAGAGCATCGAAGAAGGCAAGAAGATCGTCTACGCCGCCAACCCCAACTACTGGCGCGGCAAACCCAAATTGGATCGCGTCGAAGCCACCTACATCACCGATGAAATTCAACGCTTCGAAGCCTACAAAAAGGGTGAGTTCGACGAAGTGGATGTGACTCCGGCGACGTTGGCGCAAGTAGAGGGCGATCCTGTTCTCAAAGCGGAAATGACACGCTACACTGCCGCTATCACCACCAACTTAGCGTTCAACAATCTTCGCAAGCCTTTCGATAACGTAGAAGTGCGCAAGGCGTTCTCGCAAGCGTTAGACCGCACGGGCTGGGTGCGAGATGTGTTCAAGGGTATTGGCAAGCCGACCACCCGCTGGATTCCGCCAGGCGTGCCCGGCGCGCAACCGGATAAACCCGGCGTGCCTGCCTCAGATACCAAAGCCGCTTTAGCAACTCTCATCGCAGCTGGTTTCGGCACCGCCGATGGCAAGAAGGTTGACTGCGCCAAGCTCGGCGAGTTGAAGATCACCTACGCCGGTACAGCACAAAACCACGCCCGCTTCCAATTCCTTGCCGGCAACTTTGCGGCGGCGTTCAACTGCGCCATCACGCTCGACCCGGTGGACTCCACTGTGATGACAGCGTTGGTTAAAGATCCCAAGACCAACCCGCAAATGGCTCGCCAAGGCTGGATCCAAGACTATCCGCATCCGCAAAACTGGCTGAGCGTGTACTGGAAGAGCGGCGCTTTTGCCGCGCGCTACGGCTATAGCAACAAAGACTTGGACGCTTTGCTGGTGAAGGCTGATGCCACCGTCAACTTCGACGAAGCCGTCAAGCTTTACTCGCAAGCCGAAGATATGCTTTTGAAAGATGTACCCGGCGCGCCGATGAATCACGCGGAAGTGATTTACCTCGTCAAGCCCTATCTCTCGGGCTTGAAGCAAAATCCGTCCTCCAGCGATGCCGAATGGGCAGGCGAATGGGGTCCCGTTTGGACGTACGACGTGGATCTCACGAAAGTTCCCGCCAGCTATCCCAAGCAGTAAATCAGGCGTGTAACTACTTCCTTTGACAAGCAACGTAATCCGGGTGGCTGAGGAGCAATCCTCAGCCACCCTCACATATCACTTCACAGAGAGCAATTATGGGCGCTTATTATATTCGTAGATTATTTTTCATCATCCCAACATTATTTGCTTCAGCGTTAATCACGTTCGTCATCATGCACGCCACTCCGGGCGGTCCGTTTGATGCCGGCAACGATAAAATAACTGAGCGGGCGAAAGCGCGCTTGATGGCGGCATATGGTTTGGATAAGCCGTTATTTTTTAATACCCAAGCCGTGCAAGATGCTTACGCAGAAAATAAACCTTTCTATGAAGTGGGGGCGGCTTTCTTCGATGCACAGTTTGAATTATGGTTAGTCAATTTTGTCCAAGGCAAGTTTGGTCCCTCGTTTCGTTTTATCGGACGTAACGTTGAAGACATTCTCCTTGAACCCACGTCACTAGACGGAGTCTTCTGGCAAAACCGTCTGATGGCAACGATAATTCTAGGTCTGGTCGCTACAATTATCGCCGTGATCGTCGGCTTCCCCTTAGGCGTGATCGCCGCTGTCAAACAGAATTCGTGGGTTGATAACTTATGCTTGTTCTTTGCCACGTTCTTCTATGGCATCCCCAACATCGTTTTGGGCATCTTCCTGATCATCATCTTTGCTAGTTGGCTTGGCTGGGTCAATGTTGTGGAAATGAACTACTGGGAGGGCTGGCGTCCGTGGGTGTTGCCCGCATTCGTCTTAGCCATCCCCACTGCCGCCTTTCTGGCTCGCCTCACGCGCAGCAGCGTGTTAGAAGTGTTGCGGATGGACTTTGTGCGCACCGCTCGCGCCAAAGGACTCTCGGAAAATGTGGTGATAGCCAAGCACGTCGTTCGTAATGCTCTCATCCCGGTGGTCACCTTTTTAGGACCGGCACTCGCTACCTTGATTACAGGTTCGTTTGTGATTGAAACTCAATTCGGCGTGACAGGTATTGGTCGTTTGTTTGTCGAATCGGTGGGACGCCGTGATTATTCAGTGATTATGGCGCTCACACTCATCTATGCCTTCTTCATTGCCATTGCTAATTTGGGGGTGGATCTAGCATATGGCTTTCTTGACCCACGCATTCGCTTCAGCAAAAAATAGAATCTGGAGACACTATACAAAATGGCTCAGAAGACTACAACCCTAACCAGCGGCACCGTCCCACTCACCGCCGAAGCCCTTGCGCCGCTCAGCAACCCCTACCTTGAAGCCTGGCACCGATTGCAGAAGAATAAAGCCTCCGTCATCGGTCTAATCGTCATCGCTTTCTTCACCTTTGTCGCTATCTTTGCTAACTTCCTTGCACCTCACAACGCTTTGCAATATACGCCCAGCAATAGTTATCGCCCGCCGATGTGGGTTCAGTCCGCTAACCCTGCCGACGCCGACGATCCTACAAAAAACGGAAAAATCGAATTCCCGCTCGGCACCGACACGATTGGGCGTGATGTACTAAGCCGAGCAATTTACGGCGCGCGCACTTCAATGATGGTCGGGTTGATCCCCACAGTTATTATTATTATTATCGGCACCACGCTCGGCATGATCTCCGGTTATGCCGGTGGCTGGTTAGATAACGTATTGATGCGCTTCACCGACATCATCTATGCCTTCCCCGATCTGCTTTTCTTTATCATCATGCTGACCGCCTTGCGCGATACATGGATCGGGCAATTGATGAACGGCTTGTTCTTGCTCTTTGTCGCCCTTGCCATTGTTAGTTGGACAGGAACCGCCCGCTTGGTGCGTGGGCAAGTATTGGCGCTCAAAGAAAAAGATTTTGTCGAAGCGGCACGCGCCATCGGCGCCAGCCCCTTGCACATCATGGTGCGCCACCTCCTTCCGAATTCGCTGGCGCCTATCCTTGTCGCCGCCACCTTCCGCGTCCCGCAATCCATTTAGCTCGAAGCGATTCTTGGCTTCATCGGCGTCGGCGTGCGTCCAGCTACTAACCAAGCGGACTTCTTCCTCACCAGCTGGGGATTGATGCTCCTCGAAGGGCGCGACGCCATCTACTCCCAAATATGGCTGCTTATCATCCCGGCAATTTGCATCGCCCTCATCATGCTCGCCTTCACCTTCGTCGGCGATGGTTTGCGCGACGCGCTCGACCCGATGATGAAGGGACAGGCGTAACACCACCAGACTTCCGAAGTCTGACAGACTTCGGAAGTCTTTGCGCTCAGAGACGCGCTGCGGCGCGTCTCTCTTTTTTTAAGACCTTCAAGGTTTTGGAAACCTTGAAGGTCTCGACGAATATGAAACTCAAAGCCCTCGCCTATGTCACCCGCGAACATAAAAACGAAACCCAACTTCTGGTCTTCACCCATCGCGATTATCCCGAAGCGGGCTTGCAAATTCCGGCCGGCACAGTGGAAGAAGGCGAAGAGATCGAACACGCCCTCTTTCGTGAGATACACGAAGAATCAGGATTAACTCATAACGACTTGAAATTGATTCGCAAACTTGCCGTGTTCGAGAGTCAAGAATGGGGAACGATCCGTCATGTATTTCATCTCGCCATAACTCGACCTCAAAAAGATTCTTGGGACTGGCTGACAAATGATTACGACAACGACGAAGCCCGCGCCCGCGATGAACGATTGGTGTTTTGTTATCGGTGGGAGAGTCTGAAAGACAAAGTTGATCTCGCAGGCAATCAAGGAATGTGGCTGGATATGATTAAATAAAAAGCGCGAGACCAAATACAGCCTCGCGCTTACCTGCTTACCTGTTTACCTGACTACGTTCACTGCTTCATCTGCCTCACCACCAACACCACCTTGCCCTGCACCTCAACGTTACTCGGTTCAACCATGATCGGTTTCATAGTGGGATTAGCAGGTTGCAAACGTATCTTGCCATTCTCTTGATAAAAATACTTGAGCGTGGTCTCGTTGCGATCATTCAACCACACGGCCACCATCTCGCCGTTGCGCGCTTGCTGTTGACGGCGCATCACCACAATATCGCCATCGTTCACCATAGCATCAATCATCGAATCGCCGCGCACCTGCAAGGCAAAAAGATTTTCCGGGTCTTTAACCAACGTGCGGCTGATCTCGATCACTTCATCGGGCGCAAAAGAGGCGGCGGCGTCAGGTATATGCACCGGTTGGCTGGCAAAGATGCGCCCGGCAATCGGGATACGAATCAGTTCTGAAAGCGCGTCGGCTTTTTCCTGTAGCGACTCAACCAAACGCAAACCACGCGACACCTTGAGATCGCGCGTGATATAACCTTCCTTCTCCAACTTATTGAGGTTATAGTTGACCACCGACGTTGAGGTGATATTAACCGCCTCACCGATCTCACGAATGGTGG
>JACRLA010000376.1 GCA_016215145.1 Chloroflexota bacterium | reverse complement strand
CGTCTCTTGCTGCGCGTTCTTCAACTCATCGCGCAACGCCTGCACCGAGTTGTAACGCTTCACCAACGCCCGCAAACGCGGATTCACATTCGGGCGAAATTCAAAGAAGTCGCTCACGCGCTGATTGTCGTTGAGCATATCCGCCAGCCACGATTGCAGATCGCGCTCGGTGCATATAATGTGAGCGATCAATTCTTTGATGTTCCACTCTTCCGGCGCGGGGCGCACTTCGGCTTGCGCTTCGGTCACGCCTTCAAGCAACTTGGCGATCTCATCGCCGACCTTCGCCGCGTTCTTCTTTGTCAGTTCCACAAACTCGGCGGGGTTGGCGGGCGGCTGCAACAGCGGGCGTTGAGACAGTTCGAGCATCACTGTTTTCTTTTCGCCGCCGCGATAAAACATCACAGGCACTTTGTCGCCCGCAAGTTTTCCTTGCAGCGCGGGAGCGAGATCGTTGGGCGTTTTCATCGTCTTACCGGCGAACTTCACCATCACATCATCTTTTTGCAAACCCGCCGCGCGCGCGCCGCTATTTTCTGCCGTGCCTTCAAGGCGCACACCCGCTTTCGCTGGCACGCCGATCTTTTGAGCAATCTCGGCGTTGAAGTCGCCGATAAAGATTCCGAGACGCGGCAAACGCGCTGTACGCAGATCGATTCCCTCTTCCAAAACAGATTTGAGATTCTCCAGACTCTCGTTCCAACCATTTTCGATGTCTTTGATCGTTTGCTTCCACTTGCCGCCCGATCCGATTCCGCTATGGGAGAGCGTCATGGCTGTGCCGCCATCTTTTTCGTTCAACGTGATCTGCACCTTCGTCGGCGCGGGTTCGCCTTTGCCATCCCAAGTGAAAGCGATCTTCTTGTGCGGCTCCAACGCGGTGTAAGTGCCAAGGGCATAGAAGCCTTCACGCCAGTACCAATACAAGCGCCCGCCCACACGCGGCTCACACTGACAAGCGTCCGAGAACCAATCCTGCCAAAGAGTCTGATGCGCGAAAGCGCGATACACCTCAGAGATGGGAACGTTAATGTGTAGTTTGAATTTTAAAGTTTTGGTGGTCATATAGGAACCTTTCGTATTTCGTATTCCGTTGATGAAGTTACGCATTACGCATCACCCCTTCGGGTCACGCATCACGTCACCTCAAATGCGCCGCCAACAACAACCCCGCTACCGACTTCGCGTCATGCAGTTCGCCTTTGATCGCCATCTGCACCGCTTGAGCAAACGGAATTTTCTCCACCACGATCTCTTCATCTTCATCTTGAGGCAGTGACGACGGCGTGAGCCCTGTGGCGAGATACAAACGCATCAACTCCGATGAATAGCCGGGTGCCAGAAAAAATTCCCCGACGAGATCGATCTTATCAGCCTTCATTCCAATTTCTTCTTGCAGTTCGCGCGCCGCGCACAGCGCAGGGTCTTCACCTATCTTTACTGTGCCAGCCGGAATCTCCAACAGTTCACGCCTCACCGCATGGCGATACTGCCGCACCATCCACACGTTGTCGTCGCCATCAATCGGCACGACGGCAACACCGCCAGTATGCTCCAATACTTCCATTTGGAATGTGCCATTGCTCGCCCGAACTTGATCGACGCGCAAACTGATCGCCCGTCCTTGAAAAACTTTCTCCGATGAAACGACATCCATGATTCTATTTCTCCACAAATTCTGGTAGGGCAAGTTAGCAACTTGCCCTACGCTGAAGTCTCCACAACAAAAAAACTTCAAAGTCTTTGAGCTGGTAAGGCAAGTTAGCAACTTGCCCTACGTTGAAGTCTCCGCAAATAAAAAACCTTCAAGGTCTTTGAGCTGGTAGGGCAAGTTAGCAACTTGCCCTACGTTGAAGTCTCCGCAAATAAAAAACCTTCAAGGTCTCGAAGACCTTGAAGGTTTGTGTGTCCTACGGCATCTTCAACACTTGACCCGGGAACACAGTGTAGGGCGCGGGAATGTTATTCAGTTGCGCCAGCGTTTGATAATTCGTGCCGCTGTTCAACGCGATGCGGAAAAGATTCTCGCCCGGTTTCACCACGTACGTCTTTTCTCCGGTGGTCGCTGCGCCGGGTACCGGCGACGAACCGGAGGGGATGTTGAGAACGGTGCCGGGCTTCAACACGGTGTTGGCATTGATCTGTGGATTGGCGGCGATCAACGCTTGCGGAGTGATATTAAATTTTCGGGCAATGCTATATAACCAATCACCCGATTGCACGGTGTACGATACCGGAGTTCCCGCAGCCGGGACGGCAGTCGCGGCGGGTACAGCGGTCGCCGCAGGCACAGGCGTTTGCTGCGCCACCAACGGAGTCGGTGTGATTGCTCCGGGCAGCGCCGTGTTAAGTCCAAGGGGTGCTTGCGCGGTTTGAGTTTGTCCCTGTGCAAATAATTGTTCCATCGCCGCCGCATTCGTCGCCTGCTGCGCCGGCTCACCGCCGCCGCCCACACCATCCGGCGGATTGGTGGGCAAGGCATCGGTGGTCGCTTCGCGCGTGCAGGCAGAGATCAACAATGCAGCACACACCAGTAGTGCGATCACAATAAATGAGTGAGTAGGTCTGTTCATATATCTATCCTCCGAAATCTTTGTGCAAATCAAAGGTTAGTATAGCCCACTATAAAATTTGCACAAGTGAGATTACTCTCGTTGAAGAATATGGGTGATCACCGTCGCGCCCGATCCGCCGATGTTTTGCGCCATACCGATCTTCGCCCCGGGAACCTGAGTGTCGCCGCCTTGCCCGCGCAACTGCTGAATCACTTCAACCAACTGGTACACGCCTGTCGCCCCAACCGGATGCCCTCTTGCCTTCAACCCGCCGCGCGTGGCAACCGGAATTCTCCCTTGTGGCGTGATCTGATTCTCTAAACCGAGCCGCACGCCCTGACCGCGTTCAGCAAAGCCGCACGCTTCGAGTGAAAGCGCCGCCATGATCGAGAAAGCATCATGCAATTCAAAAAAATCAATTTCGCTCGGAGTCACATTCGCCTGAGCGTAAGCTTTTTGCGCCGAAGTTTCTGCCGCCGCCAGCCGCATCGCATCGAAACGATCATGCACGGCGATGGAGTCGGTTGCCGCAGCCGAGGCGGCAACAGTGATGATCGGCTGTCCGTTGCGCCGAATCTTTTCAGCCGGGTAGAGGAGAATCGCCGCCGCGCCATCGCCAATCGGCGAAGCGTCGAGCAAATTAATTGGATCGGCAACCATGCGCGCCCGTAAATAATCTTTTTGCGTAATCGCTTCTTGTAAACGCGCGTTAGGATTCTTGGCGCCGTTAGCGTGAGCGTTGATCGAGAACGGCGCAAAGTCGTTGTGCTTCCAACCGAACTCGTGCAAATAGCGTCGCATGATCAACGCATTGAGAGCAACGAAGGAAAGTCCATGCGCCGCTTCGTGGTCGGCATCCGCGGCAGAGGCAAGGTGAGAGGTGGTGTTCGTGCCGCCGGTCTCGGTCATCTTCTCCACGCCGACGACGAGGACAAGATCGTTAACGCCCGAGGCAACTGCCATCATTCCAGATCGAAATGCCGCCGCGCCCGATCCACATGCGGCTTCGATCTTCGAGGCTTCGATCCCGCGCAGCCCAACCCAATCGGCGATGAGCGCGCTAACATTTTCTTGTTTGTTGAGCGCGCCCGAAAGCATGTTGCCAACGTAAAGCGATTCAACGGCAGTCGGCTCAATGTGCGCCTCGGCTATCGCGGCAATGGCGGCGTCACCGGCGAGATGGCGAATTGATTTTTCCCAATGTTCATCAATCGGTATTTGTCCAATTCCTAAAATGGCAACTTTTCTCATGAGGCAAATTGTGTCTGCTTGTCGCTATCAGAAACTATCGCGTTAAAAAAGAGACGTTCCGGCGGAACGTCTCTACATCACGTTTAAAACAACGGAACGTTCCCACGATTATTTTTACGCTGTCAAGAATCCAACCAACAGCAGCACCAGAATCGCCAAACCAAATTGAACCCACGAATGCATGTTGAGCATTCTTTGTGTTTTTAAAAATTGCGGCGAGGGCGGCGTGCCGGGTGCGGGGGCAAGAGTGCCGATACGTTTTGCCAGAACAACGCCGACATAAATTCCATTCGCCATCATCAAAAGTGTGACGAACAATTTTGCGGTCAGCACATTCAACCCAAACACATTCCATGTTCCAAACTTCAACGGGATTTGGGCGATGCCACTGAGAACAACCAACACAATAGCGATGTTAATGATTGGCGCCGCTTTAGGCGTCCACCCCGACATAAACTTCATGCGCGCCGGTGGTTCGAGTGTTTGTAAGATCGGCATGATCAAGACTGGCATCAAAATCGAAACGCCAACCCAAATCGTAACGCCGATCAAGTGAATCCAAAACGAGAGAGCGAGAAGTGTGTTCATAGAGAGAGTGAACGGGTATACAAGTAAACACGTAAACAAAGTGGGCAAGTGCCCACCCGCATACCTGTTTACCTTTGTACCTGTAACCTACAAGTGAATGTATCCGCCTTCGGTCAGTCCGTGCGCCGCTTCCATGATCACTTCGGAGAGAGAGGGATGGGCGTGAACGTTGCGGGCGATCTCTTCGGCGGTCAATTCCATGTTGTGCGCCAACGTAAATTCCGGCAGCAGTTCGGTCACTTCGGGTCCGATCAAATGCGCGCCGAGAATTTCTCCGTACTTGGCATCGCTGATAATCTTGATCCAACCGGCATAATCGCCAAGGCCTAATGCTTTGCCATTCGCCATGAAATTAAACTTGGCGACTTTGATCTCGTAACCTTTTTCTTTCGCCTGCGCTTCGGTGTAACCAAACGACGCCACTTGCGGATAGCAATACGTGGCGCGCGGCATCATGGCATAGTCGAGCGTCACCGTCTCATGCTTGGCAATCGTCTCGGCGCACACAATGCCTTGCGCCGAACCCACATGCGCCAACGCCAACTTGCCCGTCACGTCGCCAATCGCAAAAATGTTGGGGACGTTCGTCCGCATCCCGTCGTCAATCTCGATGAAACCGCGCTCACTCAATTTGACTCCAACTGATTCCAAACCAAGATTCTTGGAATTAGGTTTGATTCCGGTGGCGACTAACACCTGATCCACTTCTAAGGTGTTGCCGTCACTCAACTTCACCTTAACTTTTTCACCCGCCACTTCAATCGCTTCGGTCTTCGTCCCCGCTTTAACTTTGATTCCATTTTTGGCGAACTCTTTGGCGAGTTCTTTACTTACCTCTTCATCTTCCATCGGCACAATGCGCGGCAGCATTTCAACCAGCGTTACATCTGTGCCGTAGCTATTCCACACCGTCGCAAACTCGCAGCCAATCGCGCTCGCCCCAACCACGACGGCTGAAGCGGGCAAAGTCTCTTGCAGAATCGCTTCACGATACGTCACAACCTTTTTGCCATCCACGTTGAACATCGGCGGCACGGCGACACTCGCGCCGGTAGCGACGACGATATTTTTCGCCTCAAGCGTTTTCTTCGATCCATCTTGTGCCGTCACTTCAACCGACGTGGGCGACTTCAACATCGCCGTCCCCATCACCACGTCAATTTTGTTTTTCTTCATCAAGAACTCCACGCCCTTAACGAGTCGGTTCGACACCTGACGCGAGCGTTTGACCGCCGCGCCGTAATCCAGTTTGAGATTCTCAAACGAGAATCCGAACTCCTTGCCGCGATGACGAAGCGTGTGGGCGATGTCGGCGTTACGCAACAACGATTTGGAGGGGATGCAGCCGACGTTCAAGCACACACCGCCCAACCACTCTTTATCTATAATGACAACCTTCTGCCCCAACTGCGAAGCGCGAATGGCGCATACATATCCACCCGGTCCCGCGCCGATGATGATAAGGTCGTAGGTCATTTTTCTGATTCGTTCCCTTCTTTGGGTGAGTCTTCAGGTAAGTTGAGTTTGGAGCGGATGAAAGCGCGAAGGCGTTTTGCTATTTCAAACGCCTCTTTCGCATCTTCAGCCCTAACAGAGATGCCCGGATAGCGAATGTCAACAGCGTAGTCGTCGAGAATATCAAATTCCTTCTCGTATTTTTTAAACTCGGCGTCTACTTCAACGCACTTGCGATGCAAGTAAAGCATATTGTGCGTGTATTCAAATTCAACATCATGCTCGGTCAGGAAAGCTTTGGCGTATTTTTCGACGCATTGTTGAGCGTGAAAACAAACTGCCTCTAATGTGCGTGGCTCAGCGAGGCTCAATTCATGTTGTGCCACCAGATAATCCGACTCTGCTTTTTTGATCCATTCGGTCACGAGTTCGTTCATAGACTACCTTCCCTTTTTTGACGATTTCGCGCAAAAAATAATCTCCCATTGCCATCCGTTTTTCGAGATCAGCAGGAGTTCGGGTAAGAATATCCATACTAAATGGTTTGGGGTGAAGAAAGCGCGCAATCTTCAACCGTTGATCATGCACCGATAATTCTGACTCCATAATCACCAATAAATCCACATCGCTCCAGGGCTTTGGCGTGCCGTAAGCGTGCGAGCCGAAGAGGATGATCTTCTCAGGTTTAAACTCTTCCACGATGCGATTCACGACCATCTGAATCGCTTCCATTGGTACAGGTTTGTCGAGATCAACTTTGGGAAAATCGGCGAGCGTTGGAGTAGCCATTGAAAGGAATTATACCGTCGAATAAAAAAGACCCTTCGGGTTACCGATAAAATTAGAGATTTAAAATTTGTGTTGACTCGCTCCGCTAAAGCACGCTATACTGTGTAACGAAGCGGAGCGTAAGTCCAAGCCAAAGCAGGCCGACAGTTGATCTGTTCGCCCCATTCTCTATGGAGCGTGCTGGCTTGGGAGTTCCGTTTTTTATTTAATCACCCCGCCCCCTTAACTCCACCCCTCCAACACCTCTTTGATCTTCGCCACAAAATAATCCGCGGTTGCGCCGTCGAGGATGCGATGATCAAAGGCAAACGATAGATACATCATCGGGCGGATAGCAATGGCATCGTTGATCACTACGACTCGTTTTTGAATCG